>CAMLLE010000116.1 GCA_946480555.1 uncultured Verrucomicrobia subdivision 3 bacterium | reverse complement strand
CCCCCCCCCCACCACTCTTTCCTTCCACGACGCTCTTCCGATCTGCCGGCTGCTTTCAATTTCTGAATGACGGTGGCGTCGTAAGGCGAAACAAACTTTCCCAGCAGTTTCGAGCCGCAGTTCAACGGATGCCCTTTGACGGCGATGACGTCCTTGATTGCAATCGGCATTCCGAGCAGTGGTTTCCCGGCAATCGATGCGCCGCTGGCGATTTGTTTGTCCACGGCATCGGCTTGGGCGAAGGCATCCTCAGCGTTCCAGCTGAGAAATGCGTGGACGTCTTTGTCAACGCGTTCGATCTGCGAGAGGCAAGCCTGGGCAATTTCGTGCGCGGAGGTTTCGCGTTTGGCGAGCTTCGCCGTGAGTTCGGAAATGGTGAGCTGGTTGAGCATGGCAGGAGTGGGCTACTCAACGATTTTGGGAACCATGAACTGGCCGCCAGCCTTGGCCGGCGCGTTCAGCAGCGCCTCTTCGTTCGACATGGACGGGCGGACCTCATCCGGTCGCGTGACGTTCACGATGGGAAACGCGTGGGCGGTGGGCTCCACGCTGGAGACATCGACCTGCTTCAGTTTCTCGATGTAGGTCAGGATGTTTCCCAGCTGGGTGGAAAGCTGTTGCTCTTCTTCCGGCGAAAGGGCGATGCGCGCGAGATGCGCGACGTATTTGACATCAATTTCAGCGGCTGCCATGCGCGGCAGAGTAAGGAGGGCGAAGTTCGCTTCCAAGTGCCAAGTTCATCGGGAGCGCTGCCACCAGAGCTTTGCAGGCAGCTCGCAGTGCCGTATGTTGGCCGCTCTGCCAATCATGTCGCGACCTGAATTGAACGAACTTTGCCTGCAGTGCGGCTTGTGCTGCAACGGTGTTATCTTCGCCAAAGGCGAGCTTCAGCCGCGCGATGATGCTGCCAGGCTCCGCGCACTGGGATTGAGATTTGCGCGTCCAGCTGCCGGCGGGGGACAGAAGTTCCATCAGCCGTGTTCGATGCTGGAAGGATGCCGCTGCCAGATTTATTCGCAGCGCCCCGATTACTGCCGCCGCTTCGAATGTGTGCTGTTCAAAAACCTGAAAGCGGGAACCACCACATTTGAAAGCGCACAACGGACGATCCGGAAAACGCTTCGACAGGTGAAGCGCGTTCAGGGGTTGCTGAAGCAATTGGGAGATCAACGCAATGATCTGCCGCTCGGCGCGCGCTTTCGCCGTGTTCAGAAAAGGCTTGAGCAGGGGAGCGTGAGTGCGGATTCCATTTCGGCTTTTGGCGAATTGACCATCGCCATGCATCAATTGAACGTTCTTCTTGGCGAGAGTTTTTATCCCGGCGATTGAACGCGGATCGATTTTCGCGTTCCTGTTTTTGTCCGCGAATTCATGCCGCCTTCGTTGTTCGTGTCTCGTTTGGAAACAATTTTGTCCTTCAGTTAAACACCAGATTCTCCGACGTAATCAGGTCGGAAAATTTGTTCGGCATTTTCGACGATTCCTCTTCAGCACTCCACATTGCTCCCGATGACTGCTCAGATGCGGCAATGCTTCGGCGGCAGGGCGGCATCCCGTCTGAACGCGAGTCCGGCGCCGAATCCCGTATCCGGGCGGGAAAGTTGAAGTATGAAGTCGAAGTTTGCGGTTCTCCTCCTGGGATTGTCTCTTTTCATCACTGGCTGCGCTACCACGCAGACCGCCACCAATCAAGCGCCCGAAGGCAAACGCTTTCGTGAAGGACGCAACGCGGATGTCGTGTTGCGGTTCTCCAGCTGGGAATATACGTTCATGACCAAGCCGTTCTATGCTGAGGACGGCTTCATGCAGCAGGTCCAGCGCGACACGTTGGGCAATGTGCTCAACAAGTTCGAAATCGAGCGCGACATGGCGGTCGTGGTCGTCGGCTGGCAATACAACGGCGATGTGTTGAAGCAGATTGTCGCCGACTGGAAGAGCACCCTTGGCAGCTGTGGGTTTAATCGCGTGGTCGTGTTGCGTGCGTCAAAGAACAGCCAGCTGAACGGATCAGTCATTGTCGAAGACGCCCATTTCCCGATCACGACGGCGCAAGTCACGCAGTAAGCCTCGCCCGCAAAGCGCGGCGGCGTTGCTATCCCGTCCGCCGCTGGAGCGCATGTTGCGCATTCATCAGGCGCTCCAGACGGGCAAATTTCCAAACGCCACGTATCTCGCGGGTGAGCTGGAAGTCAGCACGAAGTCCATCCAGCGCGATCTCGATTTCATGCGGGATCGCCTGCTGCTGCCGATTGAATACGACCGCCGGCGCTTCGGCTACTATTACACGCAGCAGGTAAACGCCTTTCCCACGTTTCAGATCACCGAGGGCGAATTGTTCGCCCTGGTCATCGCGGAGAAGGCACTGCAGCAGTATCGCGGCACCAATTTGGAGCAGCCACTTCTCAGCGCGATTCGCAAGATCGAACAGGCGCTGCCGGACGCCATTTCCTTCAACCTGACCGACGTCGAACAGACGATCTCGTTTCGCACGCGCGCGGAACAGATTTTGAATCTGGAAATTTTCGATCAACTCGCCAAAGCCACTGCGCGGCGGCAGCAGATCGAGATCACCTATCGCAAGCCGGGCCGCCGCGAAGCCGAACAGCGGGTCGTTGATCCCTATCACCTCGCGAACATCAACGCGGAATGGTACCTGTTCGCCTACGATCATCTGCGGAAGGACATCCGGAAGTTCGTTCCTGCTCGCATTCTCTCCGTCCGCCTTACCGGCAGGCGCTTCGTGCGGCCGCAGAAGTTCTCGCTCGAACGCAGATTGCGCGACAGCTTCGGCGTGCATTCCGGCGAGGGCTTGTTCGAAGTGGTGATCCGCTTCAACGAACGTGTCGCCGATTACATTCGAGAAAAGAAATGGCACGAATCGCAGCAACTCACGGAACTTGCCGGGGGCGGCGTGGAACTGCGTCTGTCGCTATCCGGGCTGGAGGAGATTCAACGCTGGATTCTCGGCTGGGGCGGCGACGCGATCGTGGTGCAACCGCGTCAACTTGCCGAATCCGTGCAGGCCGCTGCCCGGCAAATCGCGAAGAACTATGAATGAACCCGCAGGTTCGGAGCGGTTGCGCGGCCGGGCGCGGCGGCTTGTTTGACGTGTCGGCTATGCTCGCGTCATGCGCGCGCTGAAGTCCTGGCTCAGAACCGTTGGTTGTGCGTGGCTGCTGGTCCTGGTGTTGCCCGCATTGGGCCAGCCGCCGACCGGAATCATTTCCAATCTGGTTCAGCTTGCGAGCGCCGCTACTCCGAACCCCACGAACTTCTTTCAGCTTCATTTCGAAGCGCTCGTGCTGTGGTCCCATCCAGCCGAGAACCTCGTGGCGCTAACCGATTCCTCGGGTATCGAAACCGTTGAACTGGCCGCGGTGGATCGACTGCAACCCGGGCACGTCGTTCAGTTTTCCGGAAACGCAACAGTGTCCCAGACCGCTTCTGGGGTCCGCATCGGCAGCCTCGGCGCGGTGGTTCAGAATGACGGTGTCCATTCGATGATTGAGAAATCCGGTTCCGTTTACCTGCCGGCGGGCTTGAATGCGATTCGGCTGGATTGGTTCAACGGGCTGGAGCGATCGGGGCTTGAGGTGGAATGGAGCGGGCCAGGCATCGATCGCCAGAAGCTGGATGAAACGCGGCTCAGGACGTCTGCGGCAATTGAACCGAATGCTCATGGGGAACCGGGGTTGAACTTCCGCGGCTACGAAGGCACATGGGAAGTGCTTCCAGAATTTGATCGTCTCACGTCGGTTAAAACCGGCCGGACGCCCGATATCGATCTCAGTGTCGCTCCGCGGAATGATCGCGTTGGCCTTTCTTTCTCGGGCTGGCTCGACGTTCCGGCCGACGGCCTTTACACGTTTTGGCTGCGATCCGATGACGGCAGCCAGTTGTTTGTCGGTGGTCCGACTGTCCGGCAGGTAATCTCTGGTTCGCGTGAGCTCCCGGCTCCCACCTCTTTGCTTCCCGGCCAGATTCTTTCCCCGAACAAAGTCTGGGTTCGCGTGGATGGAACAGTGGTGTATGCCGCCGCGCAATCTACTGCCACGCTGTTAGAACTTCGGTTCGGCCCGGGCAAAATGCGTGTGATCGTTCCGGAAAGTTCGCTGACCGTTTCGAACTTGTTGAATCGGCGCGTTGCCGTCACCGGCGTATGCGTTCAAACGATCACGGCAGAAGGCCACCGCGTCGCTGGATTGCTTCTGGCCGCTCCCGGATCGGTGCAACTCCTGCCCGCGCCGGAAGAAACTGGATTTTCGAGTTCCACCATTTCGAATCGTGCCGGTGTCGATTTGCCCACGCTTACCAGTGCCGCGGCGGTGCACGGTCTGAAACGCGAGGAAGCGCAGCGCCGCTTTCCGGTGAGATTGCGCGGCGTGATCACGTCGGTGCTGCGCGAGCATCAGGCGTTCACCATTCAAGATGCTTCACGTGGACTTTACGTGGTCGATTTTTCCAGCAGCCGGCCAATGCAGGCGCGGCTCGGCGAATTCCTGGAAGTGGAAGGCGTGACCGATCCCAGCCTGTTTGCGCCCGTCGTGAATGCGCAGCGGGTGCGGAGCCTCGGGCAGGGGCAATTGCCTGACCCGGTGCGCGCGACGTGGGATCAACTGGTGAATGGAAGTCTCGACGCCCAATACGTCGAGCTGCAGGGAATCGTCACCGACGTGCAGACGAATCGGCTGACGCTGCGTTTGCCGGGCGGGATCATCCGCGCAGAAATCCGCCTCGCGGGAGCGGAGGTCTCTGACCTGCGCCCGTTTGAAAACGCACTGGTCCGGATTCGCGGCTGCCTGTTTGCATCGTGGGATTACGTCACGCACGAAGTGAAGCCCGGCGAAGTGCGCGTTTATTCCGCCACCATTGCGATGGATGCCGCACCGCCGGGCGATCTCTTTTCCATCCGGCCCAAGAGCGTTTCCGATCTCCGGCTGTTCGACCCGCAGGCGAGCGTGTTTCAACGCGTGAAAGTGATGGGCCAGCTGGTGCATCTGCGCGAGAACGAAGGTTATCTCTTGCAGGGCGATCAAGGTGTGCGGTTCGTGGCGCGCGAGCCGATGACCAATGCGCTGGGCGATCTTTTGGAACTGGTCGGCTTTCCGGACGTGTCCGGCCCGGCTGCCCCGGTGCTGCACGAATCGCTGGCGCGCAAGGTTGGCATGGCACCATTGCCGGAGCCGCGCCGGCTGCGAATGGACGAAACGCCTGCGGTGGAGCTGGACGGCCTGATCGTGCGCCTGGAAGGAACGCTGGTGAGCATCCGTCAATTGCGCGGCGAAGCGTTGCTTGAGATCCAAAGCGGCGTGCGGCGGTTCCTGGCGCGGAGCGCGAATGATGTCTCGCAATTCGCCACGCTGGTTCCGGGCAGCCGATTGGAACTGGCCGGCGTCTTTGCGGCGCAGGTTTCCGGGAAATCCAGCCTGAGCGCCGGTTCCTTTGAACTGCTCCTGCGCGATCGGAATTCAATCCGCGTGCTGGCGCGTCCGCCGTGGTGGACACTCGAGCGCCTGCTCCTGATTCTCGGAATTCTCGCTGCCGGGCTCGCCGTCACCGCGCTCTGGATTACGCAGCTGCATCGCAAGGTGGAACGGCGCACCGCGGAGCTGGGCGCCCAAATCCAGGCGCGGCAACGCGTCGAGCATCAGCGCGAAATGGAGTTGGAACGCTCCCGCATCGCGCGCGATCTTCACGATGAGCTGGGCTCGGGGATCACCGAAATCGGCATGCTGGCGGCGCGTTCGAAGTCGGCGCTCACGGCTGAAGAACGGCGCGCAGTTTATCTGGAGCAGATGGGTGCCAAGGCGCGCGAACTTGTGACGGCGCTGGACGAAATCGTCTGGGCGATGAATCCCAAGCACGATTCGCTCGGCTCGTTGATCAGCTACTTCTCACTCTATGCGGATCGGTTTCTGGGGCTTGCCGGCATTCCCTGGAAACTGGATGTCTCCGGCGCAGCGGATCAAACCCTGAATTCGCGGCATCGGCATCAGTTGTTTCTGGCTTTCAAGGAAGCGTTGAACAACGTGGTGCGTCATTCAGCCGCGACGAAGGTGAATGTGGCCATTCGATTGGAACGCGGACGCCTGGAGCTTTCGATTTCAGATAATGGCCGGGGACTCCCGGCGACGGCGGGGGGCCAAGGCATGGATGGCGTGGCCAACATGCGCGATCGAATGGAGCGGCTGGGCGGCAGTTTTGAAACGGTCAGCAGCCCGGAGCGGGGAACAACCTTGCGGTTTGTTCTACCGGGCGCATGAGCCGCTTGCCGCGAGGGGCCGTTGGAACGGTCGGGAATCGATGTTTGAAGAATGATGAGCACCATGACACGAGTGGCGATAGTCGAAGATAACAAGGTGATTCGCGAGAGCCTGGCGGAGTTCGTCCAGGCCGATCCGGAATGCCAGTGCGTCTGCGTCTGCGAAACGGGCGAGGAAGCATTGAAGGTCGTTCCCAAGCATCATCCGGACATTGTGCTGATGGACATTCAGCTGCCGGGCATTTCCGGGATCGAATGCACCGCGCAATTGAAGCAGCTGCTGCCCGCCGTGCAGATCATCATGGTCACCGTTTATGAAGACACGGACCGGATATTTCGCGCGTTGCGGGCCGGAGCGTGCGGATACTTGCTCAAGCGCTGTTCGCCGGAGGAAGTCGTGGACGCGGTTCGCGAAGTCCGACAAGGGGGTGCGCCGATGTCGCGCGAGATCGCCCGCAAAGTCATCTTCTCGTTTCAGGAGCCGGTGGCCTCCGCGGCGGAAGTGGAAGAACTGTCCCCGCGCGAAACGGAAATCCTCGAGCTGCTCGCGCAGGGGTTTGCGAACAAGGAAATCGCCGAACGCTTGGGTGTCAGCGATGGAACCGTGCGCTGGCATCTTCGGCACATCTACCACAAGCTCCACGTCCGCTCGCGAACTGAAGCCGCGCTGAAGTTCCATTCGGCAAAGTCGGGCTGACCGGCCTGATGCCGAGAAAATCATAATCGTAATCGCAATCCTGATCTCAATCTCTTCCTTCGGGTTGCCGGGAGACCCGGCGGGTTGCGATTAAGAATTGAGAGCAAGATTACGATCGAAGGGGCAGAACCACACATTTGTGAGGCTGGTTGCGGTTGAGCTTTCCACGCTAGGGTAGCGGACATGAAACCTACCACCGCGGTTTTGTCGGCTTCGCTTCTCACCACCAGCTTGTTCACCGCTGCGGCGGCCACTTATTCCGATGCCACGGGCGATTTCACCGGCGGGTCCGGGTTCCTCGACATGACTTCGGTTGAAGTCAACAACACGGCCACGACGCTCAGCTTGAAGATCAACCTCGCCGCCGACCCAAGTCCGGCCGGGAACAACTGGGCGACAAAACTGATCGGACTGGATATTGGTGCGGGTGGCGGGAACATCAATGCGTCCGGCGGCTGGGGCAAAGACATCCAGATGAGCACGGGCGGGCTGGATTTCTTCATCGGAAACTGGCTGAACAATGGCAGCGGGAATCCCGCAGGTGCCACGCTTTACAGCTGGGATGGCGCAGCGTGGACGGCGGTCACTTCCACCGGCGGTGCGAATCCCTTCAACCTGGCAGCTTCAGTGGACGGCGGCTCCGTAACCGTCTCCTTCGATTTCGCCGCGCTCGGATTGAGTTTCGGGAACAGCTTCAACTTCGACGTTTATTCCTCCACCACCGGCGGCGACAACGTGCTCGACGCGCTGAGCAGCAACAATTCGATGAGCTGGAACAACGCGCCGTTCGATACCGGAGCCGGCGCTCTTGCGTACACGATCGTTGCGATTCCGGAACCCAGCGCGTTCGCGTTCGCCGGATTGGGATTTCTCATGGCCCTTCGACGCCGTCTTCTGTGAATCACTCCGCAAAACGTCAGGTCGCACCTGCGGCGACGGCCCGTAACGGCCGCAGGCATGGAGGAAGTCGGTGGTCACAGACCGCCGCTGCAGGTTTTGAAGCACTTTCAGCTTTCACGCTGATCGAGTTGCTGGT
>CAMLLE010000115.1 GCA_946480555.1 uncultured Verrucomicrobia subdivision 3 bacterium | reverse complement strand
GCTGGCAGTTGTTGCGAACGTGCTCGTGGTTGGATTGCCGACGGTCACTGAACCGCCGCTCGTTACCAGGCTCCCATAGCTCAAGCTGGGACTGCTGTTGGTGGAAATGGCCGCCGCGGTTGCCGACCATTTGGATCCCCATCCAGAACCTCCATCTCCCTGGCCTGCTGCCGAACCGAAAAGTTGGGAGCCATTTGGATAATTGAAGCTCTCGGATGCGTATTGCGCCCCGACTGGCAATGCGGCGGATAGAATCGCGCCTCCTGCCAGCACCTTGAGAATAGGATGTTTCATGGGTCTGATGTTTTGGGGTTGTTATGCGGAATGGCAAAAACCAAACCAGAAAACGGGGGAGATCGTGAATGGGTTTCGCGCCGAAAAACTTGTGGTTTCTGACAAGGGCGGCTTCGCGTCGGGGATTTGCCCGACGAACTGTGGCAGCCGTTGAAGCCCAGAAAACGAAACGGCGAGCCCTGGGGGGCTCGCCGTTTGAGAGATTTTGCTTCGTTCAAGAAACTTTGCCGTAGAAATCTTCCACGACTTTCTTGAACGTGTT
The DNA here is from genome assembly GCA_946480555.1 of uncultured Verrucomicrobia subdivision 3 bacterium. Next base: position 7,485 of record CAMLLE010000115.1, on the reverse strand, counting down.
TTCGCCGACGTTGACGATTCCCATCTCGCGGCGGGCATTGTCTTCGGAATCGCTCGCATGCGCCGCGTTTACCATGATCGTCTGGCCGAACTCGCGCCGGATCGATCCAGGCGGCGCTTTTGAGGGATCCGTCGGTCCCAGCACGTCGCGAATCTTGCGGACAGCTTCAACGCCTTCGTAAACGAGGGCGATGCAGCGTTCGGTGCCGGGCTTGCCCCAGTCCGATTGAGGAATTTCTGAAGGCGCGTGGCCGGACATGAAGCGCACGATGTTGTCGAATTGATTGTCGCCGAAGCACGGTCCCAAGACATCGCCGAGCTGCCTTTCGGCTTCACTACTGAGCTTGAATCCGAATTCCTTTTCCACGGCAGCCTTGGCCTTGGCGCCGACCACGTCCTTTAATTTCGTCCGGAGCACTTCGCGGACTGGGCCGTAGAATTCCAGCGCCTGGGCCACGCTCATGCGATGCAGTTTGATGCCGACGATGTAAAGTCCGGTGCGGGAGAAGAAATCAATGACGTTGCCGGGGCGGCCGGATGGAAAACGGAAATTTTCCGGCTTGATGAGCACCAGCGTGCGTTGCGGTTTGTCTTCGGGTCCGTGGGAAATTACATTTTCCAGCACGCCGCCATCCGTGTCAGCATAGCGCGTCCACAATTTCAGCTTCGCTTCACATTCCTCGCGGGTGGGCGGGGCCAGAACGGCAGGCTCGAAATAACGGACCTGGCCGTTTTCATCGAGGATCAAATCCCCGTACGTGTCGCGAATGGTTTCGCCGCTGCGGCGATCGGGACTGATGTTGCCCACGACGGAACGAGTCTTGCGCACGGCATCCTCGCCGCGGAACAGCAGCATCATGACGCGGCGATGGCGGCCAGTCTTTGGGTCGGGCGAAAGGTTTTGGAGGATGTATTTCTGAAGCAGTTCCTGAACGGTTTTATCCTGGGGATCGTTCTTGGAAATGATCGCTTCCGAGTATTGCTTCACCAATTCCTGACTCGGGGCAAACATGCGCGCTGCCACGAGTTCCAGTCCGGTGCGGGTGATGAGGCGGCTCAGGATGCCGCCCGTCCGGGATTTGAACAGCGAATAGGGGGTGATGATTACGTATGCTAGCTCTTGCGCCATAGATTAAAGGTTCGTGGTTTCCGGAGGTGTCACCGGGGTGGGGGCCGCCGGAGGTGTGGAGGCCGCTTTGCCTCCCAAAATCTTAAACATCACCGTGCCGCAGGTCGGGCATTTGCCTTTGATGGCTTTGCGACCATTTTTCATCGTTTCTTCCACAGCGTCGGTGATTTCCTTCTTGGCCTTGCATTTAACGCAGTATCCTTCAGGCATAAAAAATTCCTGCTCAAGCGCCTCATGCGCGGAGCAGTAACGCGGCGCAGCTTACGGGCGCGGAAAACTGAGCGCAACAGGTAAAGGCAGTGACGGCTGTAAGTGGTTGAAGCTCAATGATCCCTGCGGAATGGTCAGGCTTCGAACGTTGCAAATTTCAATTGAGCCACCAAAGAACGGGAATGAAATCCGGCGGGAAACTTGGCTGGACAAATGGCCCGTGGGGCGGGTTCATCCGGCGATTGCTCAGTCCTCCGCTCCCAAGTCAAACTTCTTCCCGCTGCGTTTCAGAATCTCCTTCAAGTGCGGTGAAACCCATTTTGGTTTTTCGTCTGATTTGGGCCTCGGAATGATCCGAAAATGCCCGGCTTTGTCGTCCTCAACCAGTCCCTTTTCCACGAGGCGCATCAGCACTGGCCCGGCCCAGTCTTCGTCTTCTCGAAACCGATGCTTGCCGCCTGCTCGCCGGGAAATTTCCCGCAGCGAGATGAACTCGCCGGGGAAAGATTCCAGGAAGATGCAGATGTCCTTTTCGTCTGCGTCGAGTGCCATGGACTAATTCAGCTGAGCCCGAATGAACTCGTCCAGCTTCATCGCATCAGCATGGAACTGCCGGATGCCTTCCGCCGTTTTCTCCGTGGCCATTGCATTATCGTTGAACAGCCAGCGGAATTTCCTTTCGTCCAAATCCAGCCGCTCGAGGTTCGCGGCGGCGGCGGAATCTGGCGTCAGTTTGCGGACCACCGTTTCGTCGCTCGACTTCAATTCGCCCAAAAGCTGGGGGCTGATCGTGAGCAGATCGCAGCCGGCCAGTTCCAGGATTTCACCCTTGTTGCGGAAGCTCGCACCCATCACTTCGGTCGCGTGGCCGAATTTCTTGTAATAGGTGTAAATTTCTTTCACTGACAGCACGCCCGGATCTTCGGCCGGTGCGAAATCTTTTCCGGCTTTCGCCTTGTACCAGTCGAGAATGCGGCCGACGAAAGGCGAAATGAGCTTCGCTCCCGCCTGCGCGCAAGCCACGGCCTGCGCCAGCGAGAAGAGCAGGGTCATGTTGCAATTGATGCCTTCCTTCTGCAGCACTTCAGCCGCGCGCACGCCTTCCCAGGTTGTCGCAATCTTGATCAACACGCGCTCGCGCGGAACGCCCGCCTGTTGGTACAGCGCCAGGAAGCGATGCGCCTTCCCAACGAGCGCCTGCGCGTCGAACGAGAGGTTCGCGTCCGTCTCCGTGGAGACGCGGCCGGGAACGATCTTCAGGATTTCGACCCCGAAAAGAATCAGCAATCGATCGGTGATTTCGGTGACCAGCTTGTCACCTGTCAGAGCGGATTTGCGGCCTTCAGCCACCGCTTTTTCGAGCAGCGGTTTGTACGCAGGCATCTGTGCGGCTTTCAGGATGAGCGAGGGATTCGTGGTGGCATCCTGCGGTGCATATTGCTGCAACGTCGCGAAATCTCCCGTGTCCGCGACCACCTTCGTGAACTGCTTCAATTGATCGAGCTGATTCATGTGAACGGCTTAAGCTTCTGCATTTTGGTCTTTGTGGCTGAGCGAACCTACCCGCCGGTGAAAGCCGATGCAATTCCGCAGTCGTGTTTCACATCCTTGTTGCCTTGCGCCGGCGCAAAGCGTACGCAAATGCCATGCAACGATCCCTTGTCATGACGCTCATCGGCGAAGACCGGCCTGGTCTGGTGGAATCCGTTTCACGCCTCGTGGCTGATCACGGTGGCAACTGGCTCGAGAGCCGCATGGCGCGGTTGGGCGGGCAGTTCGCAGGCATCGTTCACGTGCAGGTGCCCGCAGACCGCGAGCCTGCGCTGTCGGAATCGCTCCAACGCCTTTCCGATCGTGGCTTGAACGTGGTGGTGAAATCGGATCAAGCACCGGCCGCCCCGGCGCAGCGCGTCCACCTCCTGGAGATTGTCGGGCAGGATCGGCCGGGCATTGTCCGCCAGATTTCCCAGGCGCTGGCCAGCTTTGGAGTGAATGTCGAACAACTCGAAACCGAATGCAGCAGCGCGGCCATGTCTGGTGAAACCCTTTTTAAAGCGAATGCTCGGCTGAGCATTCCGCCGGCGTGCGATCTCGCTCAACTCCGCCAGGCGCTGGAGAAAATCGCGGGCGACCTGATCGTGGACGTGAATCTGGAACCCGCGCGATAGCGGGGCTCGCGTGAGGCAGGTTTGATCCAAACGATTGCGCGGGTTCGCGAATCAACGCGTTCGCTTCACCCCGTCCACTTCCAATTCCAGACACCGCAGGTTGCGCGGTAAATCGCTCAGGCCGGCAGCGAAGCTCTAACTCTCGAATCCGCCAACCACGTGAGCGCCAGGAAAACAGAGCGAATTCGATTCATGATTTGCTACTCGAAGTTCTTTCCACACCTGTCGCACTTCCATCACCGAGGACGTGCTTTGCGATTTCCTCGGCGCGATTGAGAAAGATCGCCGGTTGCTGCGCACGCAACGCTCGCTCGCTGTTCTGGCCCCAGCCCGCGGCGCCGAATGCGACACCAGCTTCCTTGCACGCCAGGGCGTCGCGGATTTCATCACCGACATACAGCGCGCGGCGCGCATCGATGCGGCTGGCGCGCAACACGGAGCGAATGCGCGACGCTTTGCCGAAAACGGAGGCGCCGCAGGCCCAATGCTGAATCAGTCGTGCATTGTCCGGCCCGAGAATGCGTTCGACGTTCTGGCGTGAATTGGAACTGACAATGGCAAGTCTCACGTCCGCGCGGGCCAGTTGATGCAGCAGCGGTTCGATTCCGGGGAATAATTGGAACGGTTCCGTTCGTTGCGTCATCCGGCGGCGCATGTCAGCGACCACGCGCGGCGTTTTCCAAAAAGGAAGTTTCAGAGCGTGCAACAACTCGCGCCCGTGCAGATCGCGAAACTGATCGTACTCGTGCGGTTCCACGCGGCGAAACCCATGGGCGTCGGCCAGTTCGTTGAAAACGCCGCGCATCCACGGCAGCGTGTCCGCCAGCGTTCCGTCGGAATCGAAGATGACCAGATCGTATCGCAACGCGGGCAGCTTAATCAGGGTTCAGGCAGCGAAGGAAGTTTTCCCGGCGCGTAGGGACCGGCAGCGAAGTTCTTTTTTTGAACCGACAGCCAAGGCGCCTGTCATCTAAGCTTGCCGGGTCATTAACTCCGGGATGAACCATTCATCGAAACCAACGCCGCTCGGGGCGAAAGCTGCCATCGCGCTGTCACTGATGCTGAGTGTCGCACTCAGCGTGCTGGCTGTTCGCGCGCCCAAGAATCCAGCACCGCATTCGGTCGTAATTGAAACGAACTTCATCGCTTCCGCACCAGCGATGAAGTTTGAGGAGATCCGGATTCCGGTGCTTGTCACCAACCGCTTTCATTGGCGCGAGATTGAATCCACGGACTTCGCGGAATACGCGGCGAACTTGCGGCGGGTCGGCTGCCCGGAGCGGACAGTGGGCGACATCTTGCGCGCGGAGTTGCGCTCGATTTACAAGGCACGCAACCAGGCCTTGCCGGATTTGAGGTGGGGAGGGGCGGCGCAAACCAATCTGGCCCCTGGCGAACTCAGCGTTCAAGAACAGCGCTTCCTGTTGAAGCAGGAGTATTGGAACCAGTTGCAGCAATTGAACGTCGCGTTAGACCCCCTGGGCGATCTCAGTGGGGAACGGCTCGAAACAATGGCGATCTTTCATTTCTTCACAGGCCCGGTTTCCTCCGAAGAAAAATTCAACCAATTAGTCATGGCGATTGCTCGCGCCGACGCGGAAGAGGACCGCCGCCGCGGTTTGCCGGTTTATACCAACGAACCCGCGGCCAGACCCATCAGCGAGCTTTTTGCGGCGGATGTCCGGCGGTTTCTCAGTGCGTCGGAGTTCGAGGAAATGGCGGCGCGATCGGTGACGCTCCGGTTGTTGAATGGTGGTTCCTATTCGGAGGTGTTGCAGCTTGCGCCCGGGGAGTTGCGCGAAATTGCGGTACTGCAAACGCGGGACGATCCGCGGCTGATGTTTCTCGATTCAATCGGTGATCCCGAATCGGAACCCGACTTTGGGGCGCGAAAGACGAACAATGTCGAAGCCGTGCTCGGACCTGACCGTGCGCGGCTGTTCTGGCTGGCGAACGACTCGGAATTTAAATCCGCCCACGAGTTCACCGCGAAGGAAAAGTTGCCCGTCGCTGCGGCGGTGCAATTGCATGACCTGCGCAAACTCGTGGCGGACGAGTTGAAGCAGACCGCGTTTCAATCTGACAGCCAGTCGAATCGCACTCAACGGATGCTTCAGATCCAGGCCGAAGCTCAATCCGCCGCGCGGCAGATCCTGGGAAACGCCAGCTACGAGAAGTTCCTCGGGGCAGGAGGCTACTGGCTAACGAACAAGGGCGGATCATGAACTGGAAAATCTTCCTCGGCCTGGCGCTCGGTTTGAATGCCGCCCTTGGTCTGATGACTTTGTCCCAGCGGAGCAGCAAGCCCGGCGCGCCAGAAGTCGAGGTGCTGGAAGTGCAAATCCCATCCGGCACGCAATGGATCACCAATGTGATTTTGGAAACGAACGTGGTGACCGCCACCTTTCACTGGAGCGAAATGGAGTCCGCCGATTACGCCGAATACGTGTCGAACTTACGTCGGATCGGCTGCCCGCAGGATACCATCCGCGACATCCTGGCGGCTGACTTAAACGCGGTGTTCGACGCGCGGGCGCGAGCGCTGGCAGATGGACCCTCGCGGCAGTTTTGGGAGCTGCTCCTTGATTCGGAAAAGTTCGAGGCGATCGTTAGCGAGAAACACCGCGAGCTGACCGGGCTGCGGACGGAACGTGACGAGTTGCTGAAGTCGCTGCTCGGGACAGACACACCACCGGACACGGTTCCCAAATGACTTTTCGGTTCTCGCTTCAGTCGCGCAGGAAGGGCGCGAGCGGGTTTTCAGGAAGCGCTTTCAAGCTTTCCACGACGCACTCTGCATTCAACTTCGCACCAGCTTCGCTCGTGTGCGTGTGTTCATCCGCGAAGAGAGGTTCGACTTTGTCGCGACCGAGTTCGTCGTAGTGTTTCGCGACTTGTTCGTTCAGGTCGATGAACTGAACTCCTTCCGCTTTCGCAACCTGCCTTGCCCACCCGGCGTACGTTTCATCGTTGCGAACGATCTTCCCGTCTTTCCAAATCTTTCGGGGAACCAGCGAACAGACGATCGGCGTGCCGCCCTTGGCGCGCGTGTCCGCAATGAACTGGCGCAAATACCAGCCGTAGGTGTGAACGGTTTCGGGCTTCTTCGTCAGCTGGTTTTCGATTTCCTGCGCTTGATCGGCGATGCCATCGATCGTGCCGCGCGCACGCCGGTTGTCGTTCACCGGTCCATTGTCGTTGTGGCCGAATTGCAGGATCACGAAATCACCTTTGTTCACCATCGCCAGCACGTCCGGCCATTGGTCGCGATAAAACGTCCGGCTGCTGGTGCCGCCGAGCGCGCGGTTCACCACGTTCAATTTCTCGGTATCAATGTGTGCGCCGAGGAAATCGCCCCAGCCCCATTGGCCGTTGGCGCCGTCGCCACGGCCATTGCGCACGGTGGAATCGCCGATGAGAAACAGCGTCGGACGATCGGCATACACCGGGCGCGGCAGATTGCGGGACGCGTCACGATTGGCTGCCACGGCTTTGCCCTTTGCAGAAAGAAAACTGCGGATTGGATTTTCGGGAAGTCCCTTGAGGCCTGCGACGACCGCTTCTGCGTGCAGGTCGGCGCCGTCAGAATTGAAGTGCGTGTGATCTTTGGGGAAGAGCGTTTTCACGGCGTCCGGGCCCATTGCCTGGAACTTGGTCGCCATCATTTCAGTGAGGTCGATGAACGGCACGCGAGTGAGCCGCGCGATTTCGCCAGCGAAAATCCCCCAACGTCCCGACCCGCGCTCGATCTGTCCGTTGCGCCAGACATCGCGCACAGTAAGCGAGAGGATGACCGGCTGCGCGCCCTTGGATTTCACGTCCGCGATCATCTTCCGGATATACCAGCCAAAGGTGTGAACGACTTCGTGCTTCTTCGTGACCAGATTGTCGATCTCCTGCGTTTCTTCCCCGAGGCCGCGAATCGAACCTCGCGCACGCGAGTTGTCATTGATGGCGCCCGCGTCGTTGTGGCCAGATC
>CAMLLE010000114.1 GCA_946480555.1 uncultured Verrucomicrobia subdivision 3 bacterium | reverse complement strand
GATGTGCTGCGCCAGGAAGTCCGGTTCCGCGCCTGTGATTGCAACCAACCCCTGGCTCACGCGAACGGCGGTGTTTCCTGTTGCGCTCGGTTTCCGCCCCGGCGCTTCGGTGCGATGCAGCCTCAGCACGAAGACGTTTGTGGGGATCAATTCCTTGCGAGCGGTGAGATTCCAGCGCGAACGAATCTCCGCTTGCAGCGCTTCTGTCCCGCCGGCCGGCCGGTTCGAAATGAAGTCGAATTCGCCGTTGGGCAAAGCTTCGTTGCAGATGACGCGAGCCGGTTGATGCCAGTCGAAGGCGGATTGCAGAACCTGCGCGGCGCCGACGCGAATGCCAATGTGTTTGCGATTGCGGGTCACGGTCCAGCCGCCGGAAGGCGCGGAGAATTCGCTGGGGATCAGCACCACCTGTTCCGGTGCGCTGTCGAGAACGGCTGCATGGAAACGCGGAACCTGCCAGGCGTGGGTTTTCTTCCTCCGATCCAGGTCTGGTTCCGTCCGGGTGAATACATCCTGAATGGCTGGTCGATCCACGGTCCCGGTGCGCGGTGCTGGTCTGGCGTCGCGAATCTTTGCCTGAATCCAAGGGATGCCATAATACAACTGCGCAACGTTTGCCGCGCCGACCAACGTGACCACCACGATCCAGAAGGAGACATCGCGATGCAGGGGGCTGGATTTGGGCGTGGATTCCATGGTCACCACCAGAACACCGGGCTGACCGGATCTTCGGTTCGCGGCTGCATGTCCGTGAATTTCTTCCAACGCGCACTGCCATCGAGCATCGCCACGTTGTCGCCTGCCGGCGCCCCTTTTTCCAAGTGCGCGCAGCGATGGGGCAGGGGAGTGAAGGCGCCAACAATGCCGGTGTATTTGTAAGTGCCGCGTTCGTTTGGATTGCGCTGGCCGCGATCGGAAATCACTGCACCCGCTACGAGCACGCGCTCGGAGGGATTCGGCGCGGGCAGGTTTGTTTGCCCAAACGGAATTGGCTGCGGTGTGATCGAGCGGTTCCAGTTTGTTTCCGAAACGCTGGCTGTTCCCGGAAACGTGAGCGCGTAGCCGATGACGCGGTAAGGAGGCATTCCCGGAACTCCGCCGAAGTTCCAAAGGCCTTCCTGGTTCATTTCCGGAAATCCCGGATCGTAAGCGATCGCGCGGACGATTCCGTGCGACGTCAGGGCGTCCGAAACCTTGTAAGGCAAATCCCAGGCCCACATTCCGGCGTTCATATCCGGAAGGCGATCGCCACTGTCGCCACCATAAGCGATCAATCCCAGGTTAATCTGCCTGAGATTGTTCAAACAATGGGTGCGGCGTGCGCGCTCCTTCGCGGAGGAAAGCGCGGGCAATAGCAGCGCGGCCAGGATGCCGATGATGCCGATGACCACGAGCAATTCCACCAGGGTGAAGGCGGAGCCGGGACGAAAATTCGAGCTGAGGCACCCTGTGCCTCCCGTTGGTTTGAGCGGCCCGCCGTGCGTTTTAAACGAACCAAAATCTTTCCGATCTGGCATGAATGAATCCAGCTCCCGTTCTGCTCACAGGTAAGATCATGTTCTCCAGGTCTGCAACAGATTTCTCCCGGCGCAGATCGTTCAGGATGCATTGACGCGCGGGACGCAACGTGGCGCGAGCTGTTTCGATGCGGACAATTTCACGCGGAGGTCGCGAAGGAGGTTGTGAGAGATATGCATTGCGTCCTCAGCTTCGGAGGGAGCCAAGGCGAGTAGTCACGGCGAAGCGCGGCGGAACTCGTGAATCTCGTTGGAGAATTGTCGAGCCATGGGGCGATAGATGGAGAGGGTTCAGAGCATTCGTCCCCCTCTCCTCGTCGCGCCAGTGATCGAGATTAAGATCAAGAGTAGTAGAATTGAGAGTAAGATTTTTGGGGATGGTTGTTCGTCGGTTTGATCAGGGAAATCTGCCGGAGAAATCGTTGACACCCCGGGGAAACTGCGCCAACGTGTGCCCGAACTCACTGCAAGATTCCTTGCGAAGACATTTGGATTCAGGGCTTGCAGGGCGCTGCCGGTTGGTAGTCACTCCAAATTTGAACTAACCAAACAGTCGATTATCCAGCTCGAGTCGGGCTTTGGTGAGCCATTTATTTTTCACCTGCTGTTGTCTTTAACCCTTTGAAAACGGAAATCTGATATATGCCACCGAAAGCAAGTACGAAGAAGCCGAGGGCTCCGAGAGCGCCCAAGGCCCGCGCTGCTGAACGAGAACCATCGCCAGAGCAACTGCCACTCACTGAATCTGCTCCCGAAGCGGTCGCTCCCCAGACGCCGAAGCCAGCGGCCGCTCCGGTTCAGGAACCTGAGGCGGCGCCCGCGCCAGAAACGCAGGAACTCCGGCCGCCAACCAAGCCGATCGAACACAGCGATGCGGAAACTTATTCCGCGCCGGCCAAGAAAGGTGAGAAGCAGGACGGACAGGGCGGAGGCAAGGATCGCATCGCAGCTTCACTGAACATCGCCAAGCTGCAGGCGATGTCGATGACGGACCTCAACAACATGGCGCGCGAGCTGAACGTCGAGAACTTCGGCACGATGCGCAAACACGAGGTCATTTTCCAGATCCTGCAGAAGAACGCCGAGCGGGCAGGGGTGCTGTTTTCCGAAGGCGTTCTCGAAGTGTTGCCCGAAGGCTTCGGATTCCTGCGTTCGCAGAGTTTCAATTACCTGCCGTGCCCGGAAGACATCTACGTTTCGCCGTCGCAAATCCGCCGGTTCGATCTTCAGACCGGAAATCTGATCGCCGGGCAGATTCGTCCGCCGAAGGACAAGGAGCGTTTTTTCGCGCTGCTCAAGGTGGAAGGCGTCGATACGGAAGATCCTGAAAAGGCGAAGGACAAGACGCATTTTGACAATCTTACGCCGCTGTTTCCGAACAAGCGTTTCTTACTGGAAACCGCTTCGGACGAGCTTTCCACGCGCGTTCTCGATCTCGTTTGCCCGATCGGCAAAGGCTCGCGCGGATTGATCGTGGCGCCGCCGCGCACCGGTAAAACGGTGCTCATGCAAAAACTCGCCAATGCGATTCTGAAGAACAATCCCGAGGCGTATCTGTTCATCCTGCTGATCGACGAACGCCCGGAAGAAGTCACTGACATGGAACGCACCTGCCGCGGCGCGGAGGTGATCAGCTCCACGTTTGATGAACCGCCGGAGCGGCACGTGCAAGTCGCCGAAATGGTGATCGAAAAAGCCAAGCGCATGGTCGAACACAAGCGCGACGTCGTCATCCTGCTCGATTCCATCACGCGCCTGGCCCGCGCTTACAACACCGTGCAGCCGCACTCGGGCAAGATTCTGTCCGGCGGTGTCGATGCCAATGCGCTTCACAAGCCGAAACGTTTCTTCGGCGCAGCGCGTAACATCGAAGAGGGCGGTTCGCTTACGATCATTGCGACGGCGCTGGTCGATACCGGTTCGCGCATGGATGAAGTCATTTTTGAAGAGTTCAAAGGCACGGGTAACATGGAAGTGCATCTGGACCGTTCGCTCGTCGATCGCCGCATATTCCCGTCGATCAACATCGAGCGTTCCGGCACACGCAAAGAAGAACTGCTCTACCATCCGGACGAATACAACAAGGTCGTCATCCTCCGCCGCGCGCTCACGGGTGTGCCGCCGGTCGAGTCGATGGAACTCATGCTGAACAAGCTGAAAAAAACCCGGAGCAATATTGAATTCCTTTTGAGCATGGGTGTCAGTTAAGCGGGTTTCCGGTTTCAGTTGGCAAGCACGTCAGGCGAACCCTGGCGTGCTTCTGCTTTGATACCGGCCTCATTTTGTCTGATGATGTGCAACAGATGTCCTGCAAACAGCAAAGAAAGACGAGCAGCGGTGTCACCCTCGGCTACCGTATTGCCGTCAAACAGCAACCATGAACCCACGATTCCAATCTCGATCCTTGAAGACTCTCCGCAGCGTTGACGCTGCGCGCCGATTCGCTGGCTGTGGTCTGATCTTAGCGATCCTTGCCGGCTGCGGCCGCGACGAAGCGACCGTGACGGTCGTTCCCAAGGAAGGTTCCGCGCCGCCGGTGGCTCAATTGCCGCCGGGACACCCGGAAACTGGCGCGACGATGCCGAATTCCATGGATATGGCCATGGCGATGGCAAACCGGCCCAAGATCACCTACAAGGCACCGGAGGGCTGGAGTGAAGCACCGGCGGGTTCAATGCGTGTCGCGTCGTTCAAGATTGAGAAGAACGGCAAGCAAGCTGACTTCAGCGTGATTCCGCTCGCGGGCGCTGCCGGAGGTGAGGTGGCGAATGTGAATCGCTGGCGTGGCCAGGTGGGATTGGAACCGCTGGGCGAAAACGATTTGAAGAACAGCGCCGAGTCTGTCCAGGTGGCCGGAAATCCAGCTGAGCTTTACGACATTGCCGGCACCAATCCCGGCAGCGGCGATCCAATGCGGGTGCTTGGCGCTATTCAGCATCGCGACGGCATGGCGTGGTTTTACAAAATGTCCGGCGACTCTGACCTCGTCGCGTCGCAAAAGCCTGTTTTGATTGAGTTCCTGAAATCTGTTGAATACCAGGCGCCGTCGGCTGATCCGCATGCCGGAATGTTGCCGGCATCGCATCCACCAATGGACGGAATGGGGATGGGCATGGGAGCGACTACCGCCAACGCTGGCCCCATCAATCGCGAAGGCCAGCCCAAGTGGACCGTTCCCGATGGCTGGCAGGAAATCGCCGGTGGGCAATTCCTGGTCGCGAAATTCATTGTCCGTGATGGCGATTCTGAAGCAGCCGTGAATGTCAGCTCATCGGCTGGTGACGGCGGCGGCTTCGCGGCGAATGTGAATCGCTGGCGCCGGCAAATTGGATTGGCCGAAGCTCCCGAAGCCGAGATCAAATCGCAGGCCAAGCCGCTCGGCAACGGAACGCTCATCGATATTTCCGGAATTGATCCGCGCAACAATCAGCCGACGCGCGTCGTCGGCGTGATGGTGCCGCAAGGCGCGCAGACTTTCTTCTACAAACTGGCTGGCGAGGCGAAGCTGGTCGGCGCGCAGAAGGAAGCGTTCGAGAAATTCGTTCAATCCTCCAAATACTGAAATGATCCTGGATCGAATCGTCCGCCTGTTCACGTCGCTGAAGTTGACCGTGGTGCTGCTCGCGCTGGGACTCGTCCTGGTGTTCTGGGGCACGCTCGCGCAGGTTGAACTCGGGCTGTACCGCGCCCAAAACGAGTTCTTCCGCAGCTTCTTCATCTTCTGGCAACCGAAAGGTTCGGACCTTCGCATTCCCATCTTCCCCGGCGGTTACATGGTCGGCGGCTTGATGATCATCAACCTCATTGCCGCCCATTTCCGCTACTACAAATCCGGCTGGAAAAAGGTTGGCATCATCCTGATTCACGTCGGCTTGATCATGCTGCTCGTCGGGCAGTTGCTGACGGACTTCCTCGCCGTCGAAAGTGTGCTGCACTTGCGCGAAGGAGAAACGAAGAATTACACCGAAGCCTCGCGCGAGTTCGAGCTGGCAGTCACCGATACGTCCGATCCCAAAGCCGATCGCGTGGTCAGCATTCCGTCGCATCGGCTGCGAACCGGCGGTGAATTCAGCCACGCCGACCTTCCATTCAAGCTCGCCGTGAAGAAATTTCTGCCCAACTCATCGCTGGTTCAAGAGCCTGCTGCTGGTTATGAACGCGTCGAAGCGACCGCTGGCGTTGGCAGCGGCATTTTCTGGAAGCCGCTGCCGCACGAAACAACAATGGCACGGCGCGACATGCCGTCGGGGTTGTTCGAAGTGGTCGCTGCGCAGGGTTCCGCCGGCACATACTTGATCTCCGCGTTTCTGAACAAACCGCAGGAACTGCGGCTGGATGGAAAGCGTTATTTGCTGGAGCTGCGGCTGCGGCGTTTTTACAAGCCGTTCAGCGTTCAGCTGATCGAGTTCAACCATGACCGCTATCCGGGGACGGAAATTCCAAAGAACTTTTCCAGCCTTGTCCGCGTGCGAAATGCTGAAACCGGTGAAGACCGTCAGCAATTGATCAAGATGAATTCGCCCCTGCGTTACAAGGGCGAGACCTATTATCAGTCCAGCTTTGATCCCGACGATCAAGGCAGCATTCTGCAAGTCGTCCGCAATCCCAGCTGGCTCACGCCGTATCTCGCGTGTGTGATCGTATCCGCCGGCCTGCTCGCGCAATTCGGCATCCACCTGGTCGGGTTTGCGATGAAACGGAGGAAATCATGAAAGGTCTGCTAAAAATTGTTCCCTGGTTTTTCCTCGCGCTGTTCGGGATCGAGATCGCGGTCGTGATGCTGCCGCGCGATGACAAGGAAGGCGCGTTGCAGACGAAGGAATTCGGCCGACTGCCGGTGTTGCTGGAGGGCCGCATTCAGCCGTTCGATTCTGCTGCGCGCAATTCGTTGCTGCAAATGCGCAGCACGGGTGATGTTCCGCTGGAGGTTGTTCCCAGCTGGAAGTTCTGGCATCACCCGGAGAAGCTCCGCTCCAGCGAATGGTTGCTGGAAGTCTTCTTCAAACCGGAAATGGCCGACACACGCGCCATTTTCCTGATTCATCACCCGGAGATTCTCAGCGAGTTGAAGCTTGAGGAGAAGGGCATCGAGAAATCCGGCCTTCGCTACTACACGTTTGAGGAATTGCAGCCGCTGCTCAGCCAGATTCAGGCGCAGGCGACGAAGGCTGGCGAGCTCGAGGACGCGCAACGCAACACCTACGATAAACAAATCCTGAAGCTCGCGAACGCGCTGTTCCTTTACCAGAAGTTGAAAAACAGCATTGAACCGGAAGGCGCCGAAAGCCTGGCCGGCCTGCTCCGGGAATTCCAGGACGCGCTGCCCGCTGGTGTCGCCGCGTTCAAAGCGCAGCAATCGGGTGAAGCTCCGGATCGTGCCGCGCTCGAGCGTTTTGCCCGCGTCGTGCGGCCGTTTGACGCCGTTAACAGCCTGGCTCAGCCGTTGGTGCTGCCGCCGTTGGAGCCGGAGAAGGACCGGAACGCGTGGCTGAACTTTGGCGCCGGCGTGCTCAACACGCTCCAGACCGGAAACGAAGTGCATCCTGCGGTGCCGCTGTTTGCCCGCATGGCTGACAGTTATGCGAAGGGCGACGCGAGCGGCTTCAACACCGCCGTTTCGGATTATCGCAAATGGCTGGAACCGAAATTCGGCAAGGAAGTTTCCAAGGCTCGCGCCGAATTCTATTTCAATCAGGTGAAAGCCTTTCTGCATGCGACGATCATCTACATCGTGGCGCTGCTGCTGGCCGGCGGGGCGTTGCTCACTTTCGGAACGCTGCCCAACGTTTCGGAATCGCTTCGCAAATCTGCGTTTTACCTCATCGCACTTGCGTTCGTGGTGCACACGTTTGGCATCGGGTTTCGGATGGTGCTCGAGGGCCGGCCGCCGGTGACCAATCTTTATTCCTCTGCCATCTTCATCGGCTGGGGCGCGTGCCTGCTGGGGTTGATTCTCGAACGCGTGTATCGCGTCGGCCTCGGCTCCGCGGTGGCAGCGTTGACGGGATTCATCACCTTGCTCATCGCGCACAATCTCGCCCTTGGCGGCGATACCATGATAATGCTCCGCGCGGTGCTCGACACGAATTTCTGGCTCGCGACGCATGTCGTCACGATCACGATCGGCTACTCGGCCACGTTCATCGCGGGCGCGCTGGCGATCGCTTACGTTGTTCTCGGAATCTTCACGCCGTTGCTGACGGCGAACGTCAGGAAAGGCACATCGGGCGACGTGAACCTCGGCAAGGCGCTTTCGCGAATGGTTTACGCAATCGTTTGCTTCGCGACGTTCTTCAGCTTCATTGGAACAGTGCTCGGTGGCATTTGGGCCGACCAATCTTGGGGCCGCTTCTGGGGGTGGGATCCGAAGGAGAACGGCGCACTGCTGATCGTGATTTGGAATGCCATCATTCTGCACGCGCGCTGGGGCGGATTGCTGCGCGACCGGGGCATCATGAACCTGGCGATCTTTGGCAACATCGTGACGTCGTTCTCATGGTTCGGCGTGAACATGCTCGGCATCGGCCTGCATAGTTACGGATTCATGGACGC
>CAMLLE010000113.1 GCA_946480555.1 uncultured Verrucomicrobia subdivision 3 bacterium | reverse complement strand
GGACTGGAACGCCCCCACATCCTACGCCACCACCATCCGCATTAGAGCCTGTCTGGGAATTGTAGCGTCGGCCATCCTGGCTGACGTAGAGCCGGGCATCCAGCTCGGCGGGATCCGCCTCGAAACCGCCAAGCGTTCCGATTTTTCAGGCGACCATCGGCATCGAGCCGTCTTTCCGGGCAGCTGGAAGCCGCCCTCTACGGCCAGCAGAGATGCTTGCCGCCACATTTTCAGACAGGCTCCTCAGGCCCAGCCGCCGGGTCACGCGTGGCGATGAACTTCGGGCGAACATTCAGCGCTCAACCTTCAACGTCGAACGTCGGATGAATGTTGAGCGTTGCATGTCGAATGTTCCCCCATTCCGTCAAACCCAGATTGAAACCCGCCTTCATTTCCGCCATCGTCTCCGCCCATGAAGCTGGCGCGAATGATCATCCTTCTGTTCACGGCATGGCTGGCGGTTGGTTGCCGCGAGGATGTGCCGCCGCCAGCCGCGGCGCCGCAGCCGCCGAGCATCGATCCGCTCTACGGTCATCTCACACACGCGCAACCCAAGTTGCCAACCGTCAATCTGCGCATCGGAACCAATGAGCTCGTTGCTGAGATTGCAAAAATGCCGATCGAGATCGCGACGGGAATGATGTTCCGCACGAACATCGCGGAGAACGAAGCGATGTTGTTCGTCTTTCCCAACGCAGCGCAGCGCAGCTTCTACATGCGCAACTGCTACATCCCGCTGTCCGGCGCCTACATCAGCCCGAGCGGTGAAATTTTGCAGATCATCGACATGAAACCGCACGATCCGACGAGCCTGCCATCGTATTCCGAGGATGTGCAATTCGTGCTGGAGGTGCGGCACAACTGGTTTCAGCGGCATAGTGTCAATCTTGGTGATCGCGTGAAAACCGAGAAGGGTTCCTTGCAGGAGACGTTTTTCCCGCGCCGTTGAAACGCGTCGCTGGCGATCTGAGGCGTTCTCACGAACTGAAGGTTGGCCGGGAAGTGGGGCGGCAATCGACAAAATCCGCCTTCGGCCTTCACGGTGTGAGTTCATTCCAGGAATTCGTGGGAGCGGACGCGTCCTGTTTCAGAAGCATTCGCGCCGAAGAATTGGTTTGCGCCGCTTGGCGGCGGCGGGCAGTGTCCAGCGCACACACTTGAAACTTGGAATCGGTCTGTTCCGTCCATGCCTATAACTCGCAACCTCACATGAAGCTGAATCTCCTGCTGCCGTGGATCCTCGCCGTCGGAATGGGTGCCGCCTTGGGCGCGGTGTTTGTGAAAAGCCAGGCTAAGGATCGTGAACTATCGGAACTGCGCCAGGCCGCGACGGCGGTGGAGGAATTGCGCGCGCAGGTGGCGGAACTCGAATCGCGCAACCAGGCGGCGGGCGATCAGGTGCTGGTACCGCGCAAGGACAAGGATGAATTAATCAAGCTGCGCGGCGAAGTCGGGCAGTTGCGGGAACAGGCGAAACGGCTGACGCGGGAAGTGGAAACGGCAAAATCACAGGTGAA
Organism: uncultured Verrucomicrobia subdivision 3 bacterium; assembly: GCA_946480555.1. Next base: position 6,580 of record CAMLLE010000113.1, on the reverse strand, counting down.
TGCCGCCAAGGCGGAAACGGCGCAGGTTTCGAAGAACATGAATGAGCTGGCGCAATCCAGCGCGGCCATGGCTGCCAACATGAAGGCGGTGCAAGCAGCACCCAACACGTCCGCGTGCATCAACAATCTCCGCCAGATCGATGGCGCAAAGCAGCAATGGGCGTTGGAACATAACAAGCAGGCCAACAGCCTGCCGCAGCCGAATGAGGTTGCGCCGTATTTTCCCAATGGCGTTCCGGCCTGTCCAGCGGGCGGGGTTTACACCTTGAATGCGGTGGGACAATCGCCGACGTGCTCAATTCCCGAGCACAAGCTGCCGCAGTAGGAGAGAAGTTCAGAAGGGTAGGGCGCGTCGCTCCGCGCGCGCCGAGCCCCGGTAGATTCAACAGCCCGCGCTCGGAGAGGCGCGCCCTGCCTCAATGCTTCGGGCGAAGCAGAATGGCTTTCTTGTCCGTGCCTTCGACTTCCACGCTGTGCGTTTCCACGCCGGGATCGTCACGCAACGCCTGATGAATGATGCGGCGATCGAACGCGCTGAGCGGTTCCAGTTCCACCACGTCGCCCCAGCGGCGGACTTTCTCCGCGGCTTCCTTGGCTTTCTTAACCAAAGCGTCGCGGGCCTGGGCGCGATAGCCACCGACATCCACCATGACTTTTGGAGCAGCCGGATCCTGTTGGAACAGCAAGCGGTTTGTCAGGTATTGAAGATCGGAAAGTGTTTGTCCCTGGCGGCCAATCAGGCGGCCGGTTTCCTCGGTTTTGACATCGAGCAGAATCCCGTCTTCGAGCGTGTGTTCTTCCACTGCGGCATCGAAGCCGAGCAGTTGCAGCATCTTCTCCAGCGTAGCTTTGGGTTGGGCGGGCATGGCGTAACGTTGATCGGAACTGGCGTCTATTTCTTCTTTTTCGACGGTGGCGTCAAGGCGGGAGCCTTGCCAGCGGATTTGACAGGCGTGGCGATCGCCGGGGCTGGAGCGGTCTTGGTCAGCTTCGTTTGCAGAATCGTGAGCAGGTTGTTCACGGTCCAATACAGCGCCAGTCCGGACGAATAGTTGTAGAGGAAAATCATGAAGATGAGCGGCATGTACTTCATGATCTTCTGCTGCATCGGATCCATGCCGGGCGACGGCGGGGTGAGATGCGCCTGCCAGAGCATCGTTCCGCCCATGAGCAACGGCAGCAGGTTGAACGGAAAGTTGATTCCAGGAATGTAGAAGAGCGTATCCGGCCGCGAGAGATCCGGCACCCAAAGGAAAGTGGCGCCGCGCAGCTCGATGGCGCTGCGAATCATGTAGAAGAATCCGATGAACACCGGCATCTGGAGCAGCATGGGCAGACAGCCACCCAGCGGGTTCACCTTGTTCTCGCGCATGAACTCCATGGTCTTCTGGTTGCGCTTGACCGGATCGTCCTTGTATTTGTCGGCGATCGCCTTCATCTGCGGCTGCAACGCGCCCATGCGCTTCATCGAACGCGTGCTGGCGGCGGTGAGCGGCCAGAACAGCATCTTGATGATCACCGTGATGGCGATGATGCACCAACCGTAAGGCAGGCTGAGCAAGTCATGCAGCCCGTTCATGCCAAGCAGGAGCATCTTGGAAAAGAAACCGAAGAAGCCGCCAAACATGCCGCCGAAGCCCATCACGGTATTCACCATGTCCTCGTGCTTCTTTCCAGCAATGGTGCTGAGCGTTTTGTATTCCTTGGGGCCGGCGTAGAGATTCACCTGGCGTTCGATGGCCTGATTTGGCGCCAGGGCAGAAGCGGAGTAAACCAGCGCGCCCTCGTAAGCCTTGGGCTCCTTCACGGCGCGCGAATTGGTCCGGAGCAGTTCCGGCGCGGGCGGTGGCAGGACGAGCGACCGGGCGTAAACCTGGTTCGCCGGTTCGCGCGGCATTGCAACCACCGTGAAGAACTGATTGTGAACCGCAGCCCAGACCACGTTGCTCTGGCCTTCGCGATATTCCGGACGCGGCGTTCCAGGGAAGCAACCCAGCGTGCGATTCGCAAACCACCCGGAGTTGATGTCCTGTGCATCGGTGCCGTCCGACCAGAACACGCCCTGCGTTAATCCGTCGTCATCGACCGTCAACGGTGTTGAAGTGCCGATCACCCAGCGTTGCTCGGGCAGCGCGATCACTTCCGCGGAGCGATTTTCCAAACGTGTGTTAACCGAAACCACGTAATTGGAACCGACGGTGAAGTCCTTGATCACGGCCAGCCCGTTCGGCAGTTGTTTTTCCGCACGCACGCCGGCGGTTGTCTGCTGTAACTGATAAATGCCGTTCCCGTCCACACCGCCTTCGAACGCTGCCACAGGCTTGAGAGAATCGAGCTCGTTCAGTACCGGGGCGTGTCCGCTCTTCTTTTCGCGCGGAGTGCTGGCGCCGGTCAGCTCAATGCGTTTCAAACCGCCGCCATGCGAAGTGAAGGTGTATCGCGCCTGTGCGTTGGAAACGACGAGCGTCTGCTCCGGAACGTTCGTTTCGATCACTTGGGCGATGGTCGAAGCGGACGCGCTGACGTTCGTGTCAGAAGCCGTGAGCACTGCGTTCGTGATGATGCCAGAAACTTGCGACACCGTGTTGGTGGCCGTCACCGGCACTTGGATCGGCGGAAAGAATTTATTGATCAGGGCATTGAACCCAAACAGGAGCCCAATGCAGGCGACAATGATGAGAATGGTTTTGCGGTCCATGGAAATTATTTGGCGGGCGTGGAGGCCCAGGAAGAAGCGCTCGTGACGGGAGCGTTCACCGGCGCGGAAACGTAGCGCGGTGGCACGGGATCGAAGCCGCAGCCGCCATGCGGATGACAGCGGCAGATGCGTTTCGCGGCGAGCCAGCTGCCGGAAAGCGCGCCATGCGCGCGCACGGCTTCGAGCGCGTATTGCGAACAGGTGGGTTCAAACCGGCAATGGCCGAGCGGGCCGAAGAGAAAGGTCTTGGCCGGCGACAGCGTGCAGCGATAAAGCCGCACGAGCAGAACCAGAATGTGTTGAGCCGGATTCACGGTTCAATTTGCCTCGTTGACTTGCGTCAACAATCCGGCTTTGCGCAGCGTTGTCAAAAAGTCCTTTTCCACCGCCGCCATCGGCTTGCCGACAATCGAGGGGCGCGCGATCAATACCAGATCAGCCGGCGCGGCGAGTTCATGCTGATGAACGCGGAACGCTTCCCGAATGAGCCGGCGGGCGCGATTGCGAATCACGGCGCCGCCGATCTTGCCGCTGGTGACCACGCCCAGCCGGACGGGTGAACCGGGAGGAAGTTTCAACCAGTTCAAAATCAGGCAGCCGTGAACGAGTCGCTGCCCATTTTGCCGGATGCGAGTGAAGTCCCGGCCTTGCTTGATCCGCATGTCGCGGCTGAACTTCAGTGGCTGGGAAGCTTCGGCCATGGCCGTGAATCAGACCGGCGTCAGGCGTTTGCGGCCCACGCGGCGGCGATTGGCCAGAGTGGCGCGGCCGCTCTTGGTGCTGTTGCGCGAAAGAAAACCATGCTGCCGTTTGCGGCGAATCTTCGACGGTTGATACTGTCTCTTCATAATTCAAAATCCAATTGCTGCCCGCAAAAACACTGGCGGCGCACTGCGCTCGGGAGCAGCCCGGGAACCGGAACGCGGGAGAATACCAGCGAAAGATTGAGTGTCAAGGCAGTGGCCGTGAGTAAAAACGGGAAGAATGGGAACATTCAACATTCAACATTCAACCCCGAACTTCCAAAGCCAATTCCGCACCGCGAACGCGCCGGAATCCAACCCTGAATGTTGAACGTTGAATGTTCATTTGTTGAATGTTCCCAAGTTCACTCGGCCGAAAATTTTTGAAACATTCGCACGCGCTGCCGGGTTCTTTTCTCATGAGAGCTTTGCCGAGGTTTCGAACCAACGCCGCCTACAAGCGGTTTCAACCGTTGCCAGCGTGCCCGGTCGAATGGATCGTTCACCCGGCAGGCGGCGATGAACGGATGACGGTCGTTCTTGATCGCCCGATTTCCCAACGGGCGAACCTTCGAAGCGAGGTTTCAGCGAACGGCGTCATGCCGCGATAAGAGAGTTCCCATGCGCAACCCAACTCCAGCTGCTTATGCAACAGTTTTGGCGTCAGTTCATTTTTGTGCCTAGGATCAGCGCGCGGCGCTCGATGGCTGATCATGGACGACATCCAGGCATTTGAGGTCTTCATGCAAAACTACCAGAACATGGTATTCAGCACTGCCATGCGCCTCGTGGCGAACGCCGCCGAGGCTGAGGACATCGCACAGGAAACTTTCCTCAAGGCTTACGCCCGGTTTCCCGAACTGAGGAACAATCCGTCCGCCGGCGGCTGGCTCAAAACCGTGGCGACCAACCTGAGCTTGAATCATCTGGCGCGCTACCGGTCGCGCTGGAGTTTCTTTTCGGAGTTATTCAAGGGCGATGGCGCGGAGGATGAACCGGAATTGAACCTGCCTGCGGAGGATGAATTCGACACACGCTTGCTGGAGCAGGACCGGACTTCAATTCTGGAGCCGGCGCTGCAGAAGCTGCCTGCCTCGCAACGTGTGCCGCTCGTGCTCTTTCATCTCGACGGACTGACTTACGAGGAAATCGCCGCCAAACTCGGCGTCTCGCTCGGAAAAGTGAAAACCGACATCCATCGCGCGCGCGCTTCCTTGCGGCGACAACTGGAAACCAGGCGCGACACCGCGCGGGAATTGATCTGATGAACCAAGGCTCAAACAACTGGGAGCGTCAGTTGGACGGCGCGCTGAAGTCGCTGCCCGAATTGGAGGCTCCTTCCACCTTGATGCCCGCAGTACTGGCGCAGATTCGTTCCCGCGCGCCGCTGCCGTGGTATCGCCAATCCTGGGCCCGGTGGCCGCGCGCCGCGCAAGCGGCAACATTGGCAGTGTTTCTCGTGCTTGCCGGCGCGCTTGGTTTTGGTCTGTGGCAGTTCCTCGCGAACGGTTTTACGGTGACGACCTCAGGCAGCCTTACCGGTTCCTTCAGGACGTTCGGCGCCTTGTGGAGCGTTGCGGGTGTGCTGAAGGATCTTGCGCTCCTGACTCTCAAGCATGTTGGTCCGCTCGCTCTGGCCGGCCTCTTTCCCATCGTCTTCTTCAGCTACGTCGTCTGCATCGGCGCTGGAACGGCGGTTTTCCGTTTGGCCCGGATTCGTCATTAACCCCAGATTCTTTATGAAACTGCATCCACTGTTCTGCCTCGCGGCCCTGGCTTTCGGACTGAGCGGAAGTCCCGCCCAGGAATCCGAAACCCTGGAAATCACCAACGTCAACCCTCCGATGGTGGATTCGACCAACACCGCCGTCGAAGCTCAAGCCTCAGCGCCGCGGTATTCGGAGCAGGGCGTGGTTGCTTTTGGGCGCGACGCCCATCTGGCCGCGGGCCGCGATGCCCACGAGGTGGTCGCGATCGGCGGCAACGCCCGCGCCGATGGCCCCGTGCGGGATGCCGTCGTGGCGGTGCTTGGAAATGCCTCCGCCTCGGACAAGGTCGGGGACGCCGTTGTAGCCGTTCTCGGCAATGCCGAGGCCCGGGGCGACGTCGGCGACGCTGTGGTCGCGATCCTTGGGAACGCCCGCGCCGAAGGCGGAGTGCGCGATGCGGTGGTGGCGATTCTTGGCAACGTAACGCTCGGTTCAAATGCGGTGGTGCGCGGCGATGCCGTGGCGATTGGCGGCACGGTGACGCTTGAAGAAGGCGCCGAGGTGAAGGGCACCGTTCAGGAAATCGCGTTTGGCATTCCGGGTCTGACGAACTTTCAGGAACTGCCGGTCTGGATTCGCGAATGCCTGTTCAAGTTGCGTCCGCTCTCGCTGAAGGTCACCTGGCCATGGATCGTGACAGGCGTTTGCCTGATGATTTATCTGCTGGTGTCGGTTGCGTTTCCGCGGCCGGTGGAGGTTTGCTTGAACGAGCTGCGCATGCGGCCCGCGACCACTTTCTTTGTGGGATTGATGACAAAGATTCTCCTGCCTGTGCTTGCAGTGGTGCTGGCGGCAACGGGGATCGGACTTCTGGCCGTGCCGTTCCTGTTCGCTGCCGTGATGTGCGCGGCGATCATTGGAAAAGCGGCGATGCTCCAGTATCTCGGCAACGCTCTCACGCGCGCGTTCGGAGTGACTGGAATGGCGGCGAACATCTTCGCGCTTACCTTGGGCGCGATCATCATCGTTGCGCTTTACCTGGTGCCGGTGATCGGCTTCCTGAGCTTTGCGATTTTTGGAACCTGGGCTCTCGGTGCGGTGGTGACCGCGATGTTCAACTACATGTCGCGCGAGAAACCGCGGCCGCCAGCTGCCACGCCGCCGACGGGCTACGGCGGCCCCGGCAGCCTGAGCCAAGCAGCAGTGCCTCCGGTGAATCCCGCTCCGGCAGGAAGCCCCGCGAGTTCGGCGCCCGCTGCGCCGATGGCGTCTGCCTATCCGCACGCTGGATTCTGGGAACGCATGGGTGCGGCCTTTCTCGATCTGGCCTTGCTGGCGATTCCATTCGCGTTGCTGGGTCCCATCGCCATTCTCGTCGCGCTGGCATACTTCGCCGGGATGTGGACCTGGAAGGGAACCACGCTCGGCGG
>CAMLLE010000112.1 GCA_946480555.1 uncultured Verrucomicrobia subdivision 3 bacterium | reverse complement strand
CCACGGGTGGAGCGAAGCGGAACCCGTGGAAGGAACAAAAAGAAATCGAGCCCCGGCAGGGGCGGCAGAATCCGTCGCCCGCTCCGGGGCGAGGGGTCCAGGCAACCTGCAACCACGGGTTCCGCTCGGGCTTCACCCGTGGCTACCAGCTGGCGCTCCTTCGGAGCTGGGGCACTTGGCTTTTGGGACAGTTCCGGCAACGCAGCCCTACCGGAACTGGCGGAACTGCCGCTCCATCCAATCGTTTTCGGGCGGAGCCGGCTGAAGCCGGCGTTCCTCGGTTTTATCACTTTCATGAAATCCAAAGTTTATCTCGGCATCGATCTGGGCGCGGAAAGCGGCCGCGTGATGGCTGGCATCTGGGACGGCAAATCGCTTCAGCTGGAAGAACTGCACCGCTTTCCCAACGGCCCCGTGCAGGTTGGCGACACGATGCGCTGGGATACGCTGCGGCTCTGGTCGGAAATCCAGAACGGCCTCGCCATCGCCGCGAAGAAGTTTGGAAAGCAGGTTGTCTCCGTCGGCGCTGACACATGGGGTGTCGATTACGTGCTGCTGACCAGAAACGATGAACTCGTCACGATGCCGTATCACTATCGCGACGCGCGGACGAACGGGCTGATGGAGAAAACGTTCAGGCGTGTGCCGCGCGCGGAGATTTTCGCGCAAACGGGACTTCAATTCATGCAGTTGAACACGTTGTTCCAACTGCTCGCCATGAACCAGCGCAACCCGGATCTCCTGGAGCAGACGGATTGTTTGCTGCTCACGCCGGACTTCATCCATTGGCTGCTGTGCGGTTCCCGCGTGGTGGAGTTCACGAACGGCACCACGACGCAATGTCTGCATCCGCTCAAGCGCTCCTGGTCCACGACACTGCTCAAAAAGCTCGGCCTGCCGACCAGGATGTTTCCCAAGATCGTTCAACCAGGAACGAATCTCGGCACCTTGCGTCCGGCGCTGGCGGAACGGCTCGGGCTGCCGCAAATCAAAGTGGTCGCGCCACCCACGCACGATACGGCGTCAGCAGTCGTCGGCGTTCCGACGGCGAACACAGGCAGGGCGAACTGGGCTTACATCAGTTCCGGCACATGGTCGTTGATGGGCGTGGAAGTCCAGCAAGCGTGTTTGAGCGAACGCGCGCTGGCATTGAACATGACGAACGAAGGCGGATTTGGCGGCACTTACCGGCTTCTGAAAAACATCATGGGCCTGTGGCTCGTGCAAGGCTGCAAACGGTCGTTCGACGCGAAAGGCGAGAAACACGATTACGCCACGCTGGTGAAAATGGCGGCGGAAGCGAAACCCCTGCGGTCGTTGTTGAACCTCGATGACCCGCGATTCCTGAATCCGCCCGATATGCCGCGCGCCATCCAGGATTTCTGCAAAGAATCCCGCCAGCCCGTTCCGAAGACGAAAGGCGAACTCGTCCGCTGCGCGCTCGAAAGCCTGGCGCTGAAATACCGCGAAGTGCTCGGGAATTTGGAAGAACTCACGGGCGAACGGATTGAAGTAATTCACATCGTCGGCGGCGGAACGCAGAACAGGCTGCTCAGCCAGTTCGCCGCCGATGCGTGCGGACGCCCCGTCGTGACCGGTCCAATTGAAGCCACGGTCATGGGCAATTTGATGGTCCAGGTCTGGGCGGACGGTGGCGTGAAATCGCTTTCAGAAATCCGCGACGTGGTGCGCCGTTCCAGCATTGGGGAACGCTTCGAGCCACGCGGCAGCGGCGCTTGGGAGCAGGCGGCGATGCGATCGAATCGGCTTGCTTCGCCGAACTGACCGGTCCGAGGCGGTGCCGGGAAATCAGCTTCTTCATCCCATCGGCTCAAGCGAGGCGCCGCTGCTCAGCCCCTGTTCCACACTGAACGATGCGTACTCGCCAGAGATTGAACTCCTGCAAAACCGGGCTTAAAGCTCCAGATACTGCGGCCGGATTCCTTTATCAGTCCATTCCAGGATCGCCACGCTGCGATCGAGCTTGAAGCGTTGTTTGCCGGCGTAACCGGGATTGAAGAAGAGAATGCCGCCCATGATCTGGCAAAAGCGCTTGTGTGTGTGGCCAAAGACCACCACGTCGGGCTTCACCCGCTCAATCTTCCGCTGCAATGCGGGATCGATCTCGCGCGGTTCCACGATATGCTGGACGAGAAACATCCGGCCGCCGAGCCGCACGATCTCCGTCTCCTTCAGCTGCTGATCCATGTCGGTGTTTCCAATCACCGCGGTGACCGGCGCGATCTTCTCCAGTTGCGCAATGATGCCCGACGGGCCGACGTCGCCACCGTGCAGGATGTGATCCACGCCCTTGAAAAGATCCGGCAGCGCTGGATCGAAATAGTCGTGAGTGTCGGAAATGATGCCAACCTTCATGCGGCTTTTGGAGAATTCCAAGCAATGCAGCACGCGCTGGACGGCAGGAAGAATTCAGCAGTGCTCACGCCTTGGTTTTTCGGCGGGTTCACGCTTCCGCTTTAGCCTCTTCTGGCGCAGATTCTTCCTCTTCGTCCTGCGATTTGCGCGGCTCGCGTTTCTCCTCCGCCGATTCGGCGGCGGACAATTTCATGGCCCCCACGAAAACCCCAGTGAAAAGACCGGTGCTCAGGAAAGTATTGCGGAAGAACTGCCACGTCTCCGGCCAGCCGCCGGTGCCTTTGAACAGGGCGATCAACCAGCCCATGAAATCGCGGGTGTATTCGGGATTCTGGTAGGGATTGAACAGCCAGGCCGCGGTGTTCGTGATGAAGTAGAACAGCAGTGCGCCGAGCAAACCACCGCCGAGCAGCGCGGCGAAGGAATGTTTCGGCTTGAAGCATTTGCCGATGAGGATGAACCCGACCCACGCCACGTAATTGAAGACCTGGTAACGCAGCATCGGCCACTGCCAGACATCGTAGCCGCGCGCCTGGTAAAAAAAGTTCAAAGCCACGTCCGTGACCAGCATGGCCGAGAGCGGCAGCCACCAGGCGGTGGCGCGGGACAGGTAAACCCCACCGCAGAACAGGAGCGCGTACGCGGGGCTGAAATTTCCCCAATCCGGCGACAGCAACCCGGGAATGCGGGCAAGAGCGAAAACCGCGATGAACAGGAACAACGACCAGATATTCTTCGTCACTGCGGGTAAGCATACGGCGCAAGGACGCTGATTCAATCTGGAATTCGGACCCGATGGCAGGGATGCCTGGGCCTGGGCATCCGCGCCGCAGCGCGGCGCAAGAGGCGTGATCTGGCCAATCGCACGCAGAAATTCCAGATCGCGCCTCCTCCGCCCTTCAGCGCGCGGTTGCCTGGGCCAGACTACCCTGCCCTTCAAACTTGAAACTTGAGTCCATCCGTTCCCGGCATTCAATCAACCTTTCGAACTCTCGTGGCGCTTGTTGCATTGTCCCACGGATTGATGTGTGTTAAGAGCTCGTTCACTCCGTGAAACCGCCCATCACAGCATCCGGACGAGAACACATTGCGCGCTGGATCGCATTGGTTTTGCTGACAGCGCTGTTGCCGTCCGGCATTGCGCGGGCGGCTGAAATGGATTTTCTCCGCACGGTGGCCGAGCTTCAAAGGGCGGTTTTCAGTTCTGATCAAGCGGTGGTTTCCTTCGAACTCGAGGGCATTGTTTGCAGTGTTCATGGCGGCCGGCGCTTGATCACGTTCCAGGACCATTCCGGCATCGCTCTGCTGGAAGTGCCCACCCTGGCAACGAATCTTCAAGCGGGCGATTGGGTGTCATTGAAGGGTGAGTTTTGCACGCTGACACGAAGTTCATTTGGGCTGCAATTGGGCACCGGCCCGGTCGTGGAAACGCGCAGCACACATTCCTACTTTGGTGTTTCGGGAAAGGCGTTTCTCGACTCCGGCCGCCAGCCGCTGTGCCTGGAATGGCACAACAACGATTGGGAAATCCCGGCTTTGCGCCTTGAATTCGAAGGGCCGGATTCCCCCCGCCGCTCGATTACCCATGCCCGGCTTTGGCGGATGAATTCCGGCAACTTCCAACCGGGGCTCGATTACGCGCACTACTTTTCACCGGGCTGGACGACGCTGCCGGATTTCAAAACGCTCCAGCCGGCCGCAACCGGAGTGACGACGGAACTGGACGTGCGCCTGGCGGGGCGGACAAACAACGCCGCGCTGGTTTTCTCCGGCTTTGTGGAAATCACCAACGCGGGCGTTTACGCCTTCCACCTGCAGGCCAGCGACCTCTCCCGCCTTTTTGTCGGAACGCCGGCCAGTCGTTGCAGCGTCACCATTCTATCGCGGAGTGACGTGGAGCCGCGGGCGCGCACGATTGTTCAAGCGCTCACGGAAGGCAGAATCCAGGAATGGGTCACCGCGGAAGGCAAAGTAACCTTTGCTTCGCACCATGACGGTGAATTGCGCTTTGAACTGGCGGGCAGCGAACGCATCGCCTCCGTGCGGGTCATTGATCCCTCGGGCCTGCGCGCCTCCGAACTGCAGCACCAGTCGGTGCGCGTTCGCGGCCTGGGCAATCTGCGCCGCGATTCCGACACTGGCAGCACACCGCTCATTCTCATCGCCGATGCGAGCCAGCTGGAAGTGATCGATTCCTATGAATCGTTTGGTGAAGAAAGCGAGATGCTGACCGCCGCCGCCCAGGTCCGGAGTCTGCAACCATCCGAAGCGCGCCGGGGCAGCTGGGTGAGGCTGCGCGGCGTCACAACCATGGGCAATCACTGGTCCTGCGTGGTGAAAGATTTATCCGGGGCGGTGTTCGTGCGGCACGTGCGCGATCGTTGGGAAACGGAGCCGCGTGCCGGTGAATTGTGGGAGTTCGAAGGCTTCACTGATCCGGGTGATTTTTCGCCCGTGGTGCGCGCCACGAACGCCGTTTATCTCGGCCGCGCCGCGCTGCCCGAGCCCATTCATCCCACACGCGAACAGTTGTTGAACGGCAGCCTCGATGCCGAGCTGGTCGAAATCCAGGCGGCGATTCTCGACATCTCCCGTTCTGAAATGTCGCTGCTCACGCGCGAAGGCCGCGTGAAACTGCTGGGCAAGACGTTCTATCCCCTGCCCTACGGCCCTTACGATTACGCTTCGCGGGATCGTTTGCTGGGAAGCATCGTTCGAATGCGCGGTGTGTTCACTGCCGAATGGGACACCCGAACGCGCCGTTTAAGCCCAGGCAAGTTCTATCTGGGCAATGCGATGCTGTCGATCGATGAACCCGCGCCCGCAAATCCGTTTGCCGCGCCGACCAAACGCGCCGCTGACCTGCTCCTGTTCACCTCGCACATCGGCGCGCTCACGCGGGTGAAGATTTCCGGCCAGGTGCTGCACGCGCAGCCGCGCGAGGTCATTCTCATGGACGGCACGATCGGCATGCGGGTGTTGACGCGTGAAGCGATGGCATTGAAGGAAGGCGACATTATTGAAGCCGTCGGTTTTCCCGATTTGAACGGTCCTTCGCCCACGTTGCAGGAGGCGCAGGCACGCAAGATTGCCGCAGCTCAGCGACCGTCTCCCATCGCTCTCTCCGTCACCCATCTCTCCGAACGCAGCCACGATGCGACGCTCGTGCAACTGGAGGCGCTGCTGATCAGCGACAATCTGCGGTTGAATCAGCGGGTGCTGGAGCTGCAGGCCGGCCCGCACCATTTCCTGGCGCGGGTGACCCGCACGAGTGGAGCGGATTCGCAAACCCTTCGGCGCGGAAGCCGGTTGCAATTGACAGGGATTTACTCCGCGGCGCGGGAAGATCGCGCAGGAAACGATCTCGATGCGTTTGAACTGCTGGTGAATCGCGAATCGGACGTGGTGGTGTTGCGGCAGGGTCCGTGGTGGACGGTGCGGCATACGATTGCGACGATCAGCGTGCTGTTCGCAGGATTGGTGGCGGCGCTCGTCTGGGTAAGGCTGCTCCAGCGTACCGTGTCCCAACGCACGTCGCAGTTGAAGCGGGAGATTGAACAACGTCAGACCCTGGAACAGCGGCGCTTGATGGAACAGGAGCGTACGCGCGTCGCGCAGGATCTTCACGATGAACTTGGCGCGGGCCTGGCGGAGGTGGGCATTCTCGGCGCAATGGCTCGCAACCCCGCCATTGCTCAGGAGAAGAAGGCTGCCTACCTGGATCGCCTCACAGAAGTCTCACGGCTGCTCGTCACCGGCCTGGATGAAATCGTCTGGGCCATCAATCCGAAGCAGGATTCCAGCGCATCGGTCAGCAGCTACCTGTGCGATTATGCACAGGAATTTTTGCGCGCGACTTCGATCTCCTGCCGCCTCGACGTGTCGCGCCAGCAGCCGGCGTTTTCGTTGAGCTCCCACCAGCGGCATCAGTTGTTTCTGGCGTTCAAGGAAGCGCTCACCAACGTGGTGAAACATTCCGGCGCCACCGAAGTCTGGATTCGCATCAGCGGCGAAGCGAACTCGTTATGGGTGACGGTGGAAGACAATGGAAGCGGCTTGCACCGCGGCAGCAATGGAAACGGTGCTTCGCACGATGGTTTTGAAAGCATGACCAGCCGCTTGCAGCGCATCGGCGGAACCTGCGAAATCCAGAATCGCTCTGAGGGCGGCGTGCGCGTCCGCTTCACGCTGACGAACGATATCCTCGCCAAAAACTGATGCACCGCGGTAACGATTGCCTGCGGAGACGCGGGGCATCCAGCTTCCAACGCTCAACATCGAACCTCCAATGAGCTTTGCTCCAAGCATTGGACGCTGGGCGTTCGATGCTGGGTTCGTGGGAACTTCGACCTGCAACAATGGACGCGCATCGAAACCATGAACCCGGTAGGGACGGCGCGCTGCGCCGTCCGCGCCGCCGAGCGAAGCGTCAGGTGGCGCAGCGAGGAACGTGGGGCTTGCGACGTTCCGTTCCGGCGCCTGACGCTGCGCTTGCCGGGGACATCGCAGCGCGATGTCCCTACCATGTTTTGGAAAGGATTCCCTCCGGTTTTCGGGAAGATATCTGAGAGTCAACTACTCCGCGCCTCCGCGTCTCCGCGGTGAATTCGTTTGATCAAGAGTCCCATTCTGCAGTCCCATTTTGCACGGTTGCCCGACCCTGCAAATATCTGCATCCTCCGTCGCGGCGGAACGACATTGATTATGATTTCAGTTGCCATCGTGGAAGATAACGCCGGCCTGAAGAACAGCCTGAAACTGCTGCTCGAAAACTCACCCGAATTCCGCTGCGTGGGTTCTTATTCGGACGCCGAAGAAGCGCTCCGCCAACTGGCGAAGGCCACGCCCGATGTGGTGTTGATGGACATCAACCTTCCGAACATGTCCGGCATCGAATGCACCCGCCAGTTGCGTGAACTGCTGCCCACCGTCCGTGTGATCATGATCACGGTCTATCGCGATCACGACAAAATCTTCAATGCCTTGCGTGCCGGTGCGTGCGGTTACCTGCTCAAACGTTCGTCGCCCGAGACCATCCTCCAGGCGATTGCCGATGTGCATCAAGGCGGCGCACCGATGAGCAGCGAAGTGGCGCGGAAGGTTGTGGAAGCGTTTCAACAGCCGCCTTCTCAGGCAGACCAGGCGAACGATCTCTCCATCCGGGAGCGCGAGGTCCTGGACCTTCTGGCGCAGGGGCTGCCGGACAAGGAAATTTCCGCAAAGCTTTCGATCAGCCTGCCCACGGTGCGTTATCACCTGAAACACATCTACGACAAGCTGCACGTGCGTTCGCGGACAGAAGCTGCGTTGAAGCATAATTCCACCAGAACCGCCCGGCCATAGCGCCAGCGGCAAATTTCCCAGGACGAATCGTCCGCGCGCGGAAAATGGCACCCGAGGTTGGCACGTTCCCAAATTCAACTTCGGATTCCGGACTCAATCCGGCCGGTGGACGGCCCGCAGAACTATCATTTCTGATAGGTTACTGGCTGAATTCGAGCCGCTAGTGTGGCGACCATGGTTCCGCTTATCGTTACGCGCGTTTTCCATCCTGCCCAAATCGGGCAAAACGCGGGTGACACTCCCCAAGGCGATAAGCTGGGCCACAACCCTCAAAAACAAATGAAGACTCCCAAACGACAGGCCAGCCGGCTGCGCGCTTGGTCAAGCCAGAGCACCTCCGCCCTCATCGGAGCCGCCGCCCTGACCCTGGCTACCAGCACGCACGCCCAACTCTCAGCCACGCT
>CAMLLE010000111.1 GCA_946480555.1 uncultured Verrucomicrobia subdivision 3 bacterium | reverse complement strand
ATGAGGAACCGATTCTTCCGGGCTCCATTATGGTGCGGGTGTCAAGTTGCGCCCGGCACAAATTGAACGAGAGCGAGTTGACTCGAATTAAATGTTGCCGGACCGGATTCGTACACAGCCAGCTCTGTTCGTTTCGTCGCATTCTGGGAAGCCCCGGCTATTTTGCCTTCTTCTTCGAATTCCCCGCGCAACTGTCCCACGTCTTGCGCAACGTTTGCTTGCTGTATTCAAGGTAGTGTTTGTCCGGCGTGAAAACTTCCAGCGTGATGGTGCCATCGTAACCGGCCACCTGCAACGCGCGGACGTAATACTCCGTATCGATGTTGCCGGTCCCCAAGGGCAAATGCAGGTCCGCGCTGCCGCCTTTGTTGTCGTGCATGTGTACATGCTTCAGCCGCGGGCCAAACACCTTCAGAATCTCGTCCGTGGTATTGTATTCACTCAACAGATTGGCGTGCCCGATGTCGAGATGCAGTCCGAGCTCGGGCAGTGGATCGAGCAGTTCGGCCAGCTGTTGCACGGTGTTGAAGCTTCCGGGCAGATTCTCGATCATCAGCCCTACGCCGACTTTGTTCGCGATGGGGTAAAGCTCGCGGAGACTCTGAATGTTTCGATCGATGATGAACTTCCGGTCGTGCATGGGCGCGTGGCGATCGGGATGAATGTTCATCCACTTCGCGCCAAGATCGCCGAAGGCCGCCACGCATTCCTTCAATTCCTCAACGGACGCCTGGCGGATGGATTCGAACGGGCTGCAGAGCGGCAGGTAATAGGCCGTGTGTCCGACGACCTGCAAGTTGGACTTCTTCAGGAAATCCTGCACGGCGCGAATGTCCACGCGCGAAACCATCGCGGCGGGTGGCTCGAGAGTGAGATCCACGAAATCGAATCCCATCTCCACGATCCATTGAAGCTCCTTCAAGACATCGCGCCCCGGATGATTCATCGTTCCGATCAGCATGGCATCCTTTCAAACTGCCAGGGGTTGATTGCGTTCCAACAGCGCCGCGAACCAGTCCCGGCTGTCCAGGAGACGGATGCGGTTGAAGCGCGTGCGACGCACGATTAACGGCCGCTTGAGCTTGAGCCGCGTGTACAACGATTCAGGCAGCCGCGCGGCCTGTCGCGGACAAACCCAGCCATACAACGTGAGCAGCGCCTTTAAGAGCGGCCAATCCTCTTCCAGACGGATGAGGAGGCGGTTCCAATCGATCTCCGGGCCGGTGGCGAACATTACGTTCAAAACATCGGTCCAGTCGCAATGATCGCGCTGAAGAATGTATAGCTTGCACCAGATGAACTCTTCCACCGGCACCACACTCAGCTTTTCGCCACGGATGGAAATTTCCGCCGCATTCGCAAACCAGTCTTCGTCCACTTGCGCTCGTTGATTGGCCATCGCCCAGATTACATCCACAATCACACCCGATTGTGTGCTGCGGTAGATCCATTTGCGATCGTAGGGCAGCTGTTCGTAATAATCCGTGAAGCCTGCCGCGGTCAGTGCTTCCACCGCCCGAGGCCGGTCTTTTTCCAGAATATAAAAGTCGATGTCCTTCGTGTTGCGCCAGCGTCCGGTGTAACTGGCCATGGCGAAGCCACCGCCGAGCATGATTCTCAAGCCAGCCTGGCGGAGCGCGCGGATCGCCTTCTGATAAACCTGCCATTGTTCATCCGAGATGGCGCTCATCCATTCGAACTGCAGCTTCGGGCGCCGGCCAAGAATCCGGCGATTGTTGGAACTCAAAGTCGTCTTCCGCCGGGAGCTTGCTGAAGCTGCGGCGCGTTTCCGGGTTTTAGCCATTGATGATTTCGCCGCCATTGGGATGAAGCACCTGGCCGCTCATGTACGAGGAATCGTTGGAGGCCAGGAAAACAAAGCACGGCGCCACTTCCATCGGCTGACCGGGACGTTTCAGCGGAACATCTGAACCGAACTTTTCCACCTTCTCGGCCGGGAAAGTTGATGGAATCAGCGGTGTCCAGATCGGTCCAGGCGCAACGCCATTGACGCGTATTCCTTTCTCCGCGAGCGATTCGGACAAAGACCGCGTGAAGGTAACGATCGCTCCCTTCGTGGAGGAATAGTCGAGCAGTTTCGGACTCCCGCGATAAGCGGTGACCGAAGTGGTATTGATGATCACCGAGCCGGCCTTCAGATGTTTCAGCGCCGCTTTAACGAAGAAGAAGTACGAGAAGATGTTCGTGCGGAACGTGCGTTCCAGCTGTTCGCGGGAGATGTCTTCAATGCTCTCTTGTGGATGCTGCTCCGCGGCGTTGTTGACGAGAATGTCCAGCTGCCCAAATTCCTTCACGGTGTCCTCGACCATTTTATGGCACGTGGATTCCCAGCCCACGTCGCCCGCCAGCAACAGGCATTTGCGGCCTTCCTCTTCCACCAAGCGCCTGGTTTCGGACGCATCTTCGTGTTCGTTCAAATACGTGACGCAGACGTTTGAGCCTTCACGCGCGAAAAGCACCGCAACAGCCCGACCGATTCCACTGTCACCACCGGAGATGATTGCGACTTTTCCGTCGAGCTTGCCGCTACCTTTGTATTCTGGCGGATCAAACTTGGGCCGCGGATGCATCGCCTTTTCGCGGCCCGGACGCTGCGACTGAGTTTGTGGGGGAAGTGTTTGCTCCTTGATGCCCGATTTCTTTGCCATAAATCTCAGTGGCTGTGGGTGCTCTCTTGTGCGCGGTTGCTTTTACTCCCCGCGGAGTGACTCAGTGGCCCTCCCTGCGGAGGGAGTTCAGTTGTTCAACTTCAAGTCGACACGAATTGACACGAATAGCGGGCCAGATCGGTCCGAGTGCTTCTTACCCGCGAAATCCTCTTTGGAATCTGCCCCTTTCGCTCAAGCCCGGTCGTGAACCGCCATCACGCCTTCATGATGTGCGCAACTCGCGCAGCAGAAGAAACTGCCTGAGGCTTCGATGCCGTGTCCGATAATCCGGCAACCGCAATGCGAACAATTCGGCGCCAGCGCATGGATGGCGCATTCGAAGCAATCGAAATAATGAGAAATGCCATTCACCACAATCTCGAGCGGCTTGTCATAGTCGTTTCCACAAACTTCACAATACATACAGCGCCTTTCTCCTTTGGCTGCGGCCGTCGCACCCTCACATAAAGACGGCGGTCAAAGACCGCCGCTACAGCGACCGCCACGATGCAGCCGAATTTCGATTCTACCTTTCCCTCTGATCGCGCTTAAGGCTTTCGCGGGTTGCCTGCACCTGAAGATCGTGTTCGGCGTCCGCCGCGCCTTCTTCGACGAGCTTCTCTGCAAAAGTCTGCTCGTCAGATGCGGGAATGCTCTCAGTCTTCCCTCCGGTGGACCCGCCGGCAAGTTGCCAGCGGGCACCTTCGGGAATGCTCTCCGCCGCAGTGGGCGAAGGATTCAGCCGCTCCTCACCCAGCAACTCGCGTCGTGCTTCGGCAAGGTCGGAATCCAGCACGTTGTTTTTGCCCCGGCCATTGACGACCGCAATCTCGCTCGCACGTTCCCGGATCATCTCTTCCGTCACGGTACCGAGACCGCGGCCGCGTATGCTGAAGCGGCCTTCTTCAATTCGTCGCTGTTCCATACAAGTGGCCGGGTTGAAAGTTCAAGCAGGAGGAATGACGGGCCCCGTGGTGCGGTCCGGACGCGGGCTCCAGCCAGTATCGACATCAGCTGGCGGAGTATCCATCGGTTGCGTGTCCGTTTCGAAATCGTCTCCCGCACCGCCACGGTTTGACGCGCAGCCGGAAACGAAAAGAGCAGCCATTACAGTTGATATTAGGATGAAGGTTTTCATGGGACCAACTTCCGCTTTTCTCGCGCGCCAGCAACCGAGGTAATAACCCCAAGGGACGCGAATTTTCACCGGTGCTGATCCATCACCAGCCCGCCGCAGCGAGGACCGTCCGGAGTCCAGATCAACCGATCGATGAACATCCGACGCGCAGTCATTCCCGGATCCCAGGCATGATACGCCGTGTAATCGAATCCATCGGGGCCGGTGACGATGGAATTGTGCCCGGGCCCGATGACAAGCTTTGAAACGGTCTTCAGAACACGCGGACCGGAACCGTCGTTCGTATCCGCATACGGGCCCATCGGATTTTCCGCCACCAGATAATCGACGCCATACGTTTCATTCTCCCAACGCCCGCCGCTGTAAAAACAATAGTAACGTCCATCGTGTTTGCGAACGCAGGGGCCTTCCAGCGTGTGCCAGTCCCACCTCCTGCCATACATCAATCGTTCCGCCTGGAAGCGCTGCCAATCGTGCCGCGCGCGCGCGACCGTCACGCCCTCGTCTGCGAGTTCCGTCATCGAGCTCATTCGCGCAACCCTCAGCGCGGTTCCCGGCCGCGAACCATTCTCGCAATCGAGGAAGTCCCGCGCGTAAAACAAGTACCATTGTCCGTCCTCGTCGCGAAACGCGTGCGCATCGATGGCAAAGCTGCACTTCATCGGATCAATCAACGCGGTGCCGGTGTCGTGATACGGGCCAGTCGGGCTGTCACTCACAGCCACGCGCAGCTGGTGATTTTTGTCACCCGCACCCACGGAGTAATACAGCCAGAAGCGCCCGTCATGCCTGGCAACCTCCGGCGCCCAGAAGTTGTTTCCGAGTTCAGGAGCGGGCGGCAGCAACGCGAAATCGACAAACTCCCATTGAAAGAAATCCTTCGACCGCAACGTCGGAAATATCCGTTCGCTCCGTTCGCCGTCGGCTTCATGCCGGCCTGTGCCAATGGCGAAATATTCGTCCCCAGCGCGCCAGACATAAGGGTCTGCGAAGTAGTCTTGAAATACCGGATTGATGTGCCGTCGTTCGGAGCCCATGCGCCAAAATCAGATGCAACGCACACGCGGGCACCTGGGATTTGGACCTACCTGCGGGGGCGATCAACGCAGGCCCGGGGAAATCCAGACACGCCATTCTGAACATGACCCGCGCCTCCCGGGAATCGTCAGGTGAACAACACAGCATTGCGCCGGTGATCTCTGGCGTTCTGGCGCGGAACAGATCACAAACCGACGTCTCAGCTTCCATGATCCTGCGCGTGGAAAGGAACCTTCTCTCCGCCAGAAACCGCTTGCGCCCCCGTGGGGCATTGCCTAAAAGACGGCCCCATGTCGTCAAAACGCGCGCGTTCCAAATCAGATTCACCGTTTGATCTGCAACAATACCTGGCCGCCAGCACGGAATCGGTGAATCGCGCGCTCGACCGCTTTCTGCCGGCCGAGAAAGTGAAGCCGGCCACCATCCATAAAGCGATGCGCTACTCGCTATTCGCCGGTGGCAAACGCATGCGCCCGGCGCTGGTTCTGGCGGCGGCTGAGGCTTGCGGCGGACGCGAAACGGATGCGTTGCCAATGGCGTGCGCGGTGGAATGCATCCACACGTATTCACTCATTCACGATGACCTCCCCGCGATGGACAACGACGATTTCCGCCGCGGCAAGCCCACGAATCACAAAGTCTTCGGCGAAGGCATCGCGGTGCTTGCGGGAGACGCGCTGCTGACGCAGGCGTTTGAGATTCTGGCCCAGGCCAGGGCAACTTCGCGCTATTCGCATCAGGACTTGATCCTGGAACTCGCACGCGCTTCCGGTTCACTGCAACTCATTGCCGGGCAGGTCGCGGACCTTGAAGGCGAAGGCAAGAAAACCTCCGTGCAACAGCTTCGCTACATTCACGAGCGCAAGACCTCCGCCCTGCTTTGCTGCTCTGCGCGGCTCGGCGGCATGAGCGCGAACTGCTCCCCTGCACAAATCCAGGCGCTGACCGATTTCGGCTACCACGTCGGCCTGGCATTCCAGGTCATCGATGACATTCTCGACGTAACGCAAACTTCAGAGAAACTCGGCAAAACGGCTGGCAAGGACACGAAGGCGCAGAAGGCCACGTATCCTTCGATCGTTGGTCTGGAGAAGTCCCGCAAGATCGCCCAGCAACTCACCGACAGAGCCTTCGCAGCTTTGAAACCTTTCCGAGGCCAGGCGCAGGCACTCGAAGCCCTGGCTGAATTCCTGTTGAAGCGGCAGAGCTGATCGACGGGGTTTCAATCCGGGTTTTCCTGTTCAGGACATTTATGACGGGAACAGGCGTTTCTTGGTGAAATCCGAGAGCTGATGCCTGACAACCGAAAGAAGCTCGAAGGCCATTGATCAGATTCGGTTTCGACATCCGGCACTCCAGCGTTTCCATGGAAGTGAATGTCATGGGAGACCTCGTTCGCTGACTGCTCACGGTGCTTGAACCAGACCTCTCGATCAGCCTCCAAAGGAGTGGCAACCGGAGGCCACGAGCCTTTGCCTCGACGCAGAGGCGGAAGCGATCCTCAGTTTCGATCCTAAACTTCCCAGGGAAAAGGGTTGTTTCCGCTCGCTGTCGTGGGAACATAAACGGGCCAGGATTGAGGTTTGCCCGGCATATTCCAATGAGATCACCAGCATTTAATCTTCGGACTGTTCTCGCGTTGACTGCCCTATTTCTGACCGCTGCGACCGCTCCGGCGCAACTGCGCATCAGCGAGTTCATGGCTTCCAACACACGCACGCTTGCAGATGAAAACAACAGCCGCGAAGACTGGATCGAAATTCAGAACACCTCCGACACGAACGTGAATCTGCTGAACTGGTCGCTCACGGACGATTCGGACGACCTGACGAAATGGCAGTTTCCCGCGACGAATCTCCCGCCCGGCGGCTACATGGTGGTATTCGCATCGAACAAGAACAGGCGCACACCCGGCGCGCCGCTGCACACGAATTTCAAACTCGGCGCCGAAGGCGAGTTTCTGGCGCTGGTGGATCCCACCGGCACGAACTTCGCCTCGAAGTTCGATCCGTTTCCGCAGCAATTCGTCGATGTGTCGTACGGCTTCGGATTGCGGCCTGAGACCAGCGCCATCGTTAGCAACAGCGTGCCGGCGCGATTCCTCGTTCCATCAGAAATGAACGAAGGCAACAAGCTGTTCCAGGCGTGGACTGGTTCTGAAACCAACGAACCGTTCGATGTTTCGCATTGGACCACGGTTCAGACGAGCATCGGATTCACGAGCGGCTCTGACGGAATCAATGCGAGTGAAATCACCACGGATGTCGGCAGTCAAATGCTGAACAGCAACGCAACTGCGTTTCTCCGAATTCCTTTCCTCGTACACGATCCCGCGGATTTCGCGATGCTGACTTTGAACCTCAGCTTCAATGACGGTTACGTCGCCTGGATCAACGGCGTCCAGGTCGCCGGCCAGAATGCTGAACTGGCCACGCTCGATTGGAATTCATCGGCAACGGCGGATAACATCGGTGCACTCATCGCATCGGTGCCGATCAACAACGCAGCCACCGTGCTCCGTCCGGGGACGAACATCCTGGCGATCCAGGGATTGAACGCTGCTGCCACCAATTCCAGTTTCTTGCTTGCGCCACAGCTGCTCGGGACAACGATTCCCATTGAAAGCGCCCTGGCATTTTATTTCCGCACACCCACACCGGGCGCGGCGAACTTGACCGGGAGCGCGTCGCTTGGGCCAAGCATCACGGACGTCGTGCACACGCCGAACGTTCCCGGCAACAACGACGACCTGACCGTCGTCGCGCGCATTTCCCAGACGCTGGAGCCCGTCGGCGCCGTCACTCTGCGCTACCGAATCATGTTCAGCTCCGAACTGAATGTGGCGATGTTCGATGACGGCGCGCATGGCGACGGCGCGCCGGGTGATGGCCTGTATGGCGCGGTCGTTCCCGCATCCGCCTCGGTGCCCGGCCAGATGATCCGCTATTACATCCAGGCACAGGATGCCTCGGGCAACCTTTCACGCTGGCCGCTTTACAGCGATCCTTCCCGCACCGCGCAGTATCTCGGCACGGTTGTGAAATCCGCCACGACAAGCAAGCTGCCGATCTTCGAATTGTTCATCGGCAGCGCCTCGGCCGCTGATACGGAAACTGGGACGCGCGCGTCGTTCTTCCACGATGGCGAGTTCTACGACAACATCGCCATCGAAGTTCGCGGCAACACCACCGCCACGTGGAGCAAGAAATCGCACCGGCTGGAATTCAACAAGGAACATCCATTGCGGCATCCCGGACCGGGCGGACGCATTGAGAAGACCTCACTGCTGGCAGAGTTT
>CAMLLE010000110.1 GCA_946480555.1 uncultured Verrucomicrobia subdivision 3 bacterium | reverse complement strand
ACGGACGCGTGAAAATGCCGGACCATTTGGTTCGTTCACACGCCTGGTGTTCGGCGCGGGCCGCGCCGAACGGCAGCCGGGGCGGCTGCGCTCCCCATAACACGCAAGTTGCCCGTTCCATCCAACGCTCAATGAGTCCTTGAATGTTGAGCGTTGAATGTTCGTTGTTGAATGTTTCCCTGCCCTTATCGAAAGCTCTCGCCCGTCAGAGTCGCCGGCTGCCCTTTGGAGAGTTGCGCCTGAATCGTTTTGCCTCCGTAACGAAGCGATCGCTTCCCATCGGCGTCCGCCACGAGCTTTGCAGATGTGAGTTGTCCATTGCGCCAGGAGATGTCCAGCGTCACGCCGCCGCGGGCGCGAAGGCCAGAAACACGGCCTTCCGGCCAGGCGCTGGGAAGCGCGGGAAGCAAATGAATCAGATAACCGCCATCCGTTTCGCGAATGTGACTTTGCAGCAGCATCTCGGCGACTCCAGCCGTCGCGCCAAAATTGCCGTCGATCTGAAATGGCGGATGCGCGTCGAACAAATTCGGATAAAGCCCGCTTCCACGCGAAGTGGAAACCTCAGCGCCGTTGGCCGGCTTCAGGAGATTGCGCAGGATCAGATGCGCGTGGTCGCCATCCAGGAAGCGCGCCCAGAGATTCACCTTCCAGCCCATGCTCCAGCCGGTGGCTTCGTCGCCACGGAACAGCAGCGACTGCCGCGCGGCGTTGAAGAAATTGGTCTGCTGCCAGGTGATGTCCTGTCCGGGATAAATTCCCCAAAGATGCGATACGTGCCGGTGCGTATTCTTCGGATCGTCCTTGTCTTCGAGCCATTCCTGCAACTGGCCATGTTTTCCGATTTGATTCGGCGCAATGCGAGGCCGCAGCTTCGTCAACTGCGCGCGCAATTCAGAATCGACGCCGAGAATCTGCGACGCCTCGATCACGTTGCCGAACAGATCGCGGATGATCTGATGATCCATCGTCGGTCCCGCGACGAGCCCGCCTTGTTCGGGCGAATTGCTGGGTGTGCTGATCAGCCAGCGATTCGTGCCACGCGGGTCTTCGACCAGGAAATCCACAAAGAACAACGCCGCCTCCTTCATCACCGGATAGGCGCGGCGGAGGAAGTCGCGGTTTCCACTGAATTCGTAATGCCACCAGAGATGCTGGCAAAGCCACGCGCCGCCGGTGACCCAGATGCCGTGATTGGAATTATTGATCGGCGCCGTGCCGCGCCAGAGGTCGAAGTTATGATGCAGCACCCAGCCGCGTGCGTTGTAGTGATTGCGCGCCGTCCGCCGGCCGGAAATCAAAAGTTCATCCAGCGCATCGAACAGCGGCAGATGGCATTCGGAAAGATTCGCCACTTCAGCCGGCCAGTAATTCATCTCCGTGTTGATGTTGCAGGTGAACTTGCTGTCCCACGGCGGACGAAGGCTTTCGTTCCAGATGCCCTGCAGATTCGCTGGCTGACCGCCGGGCCGGCTGCTCGCGATAAGCAGATAACGGCCGTATTGAAACACCAGCGCAGCCAGTCCGGGATCTTCGGATTTCGGAGCATTGCGCAGGCGCTCGTCCGTGGGTAGATCCCCGGCGCCGCCGGGAAGTTCCAACGAGACGCGATTGAACAATCTCTGATGATCGTGGACGTGCGCGGTGCGGAGCGCGGGCCAATCTCGTTTCTCAATCGCTTTCAGCACATCTGAACAAGCCGTGATGGGATTGCCGGAAACGTCCTGAAAGCTTTTGAAACTCGTCGCCGCCGTCAGAATGAGAACCGCGGCATTCGCTCCGGAAACTTCCAGACATCCATTGCGATTTGTGACGCTGCCTCCGTCCACGAGCACGCGCAGCTGCGCGGCAAATGTGAGCGGCCGGCGGATCGGCTCGCGGTTGTAGCGGTCGGGCATGATGCCCGTGAGCTGGAGTTCGTTCCCCGAAAGCGCCGCCGTGATGGAGTTCGAATGCGGGCAGCTGAATGCAATCGTGAACGCGACGCGGCCAGGTTGATTTGCGCCGATGCGCGTCACGAGCACCTGATCCGGCGCGCTGGAAAACGTCTCGCGCTCGAAGACGACACCGCCAACGCGATAGCTCGTTTTCGCCACCGCTTCGGCAAGGTCCAGTTCGCGACGATAGTTCTCTGCGTCCTCGTGTCCCGAAAATTGAAGCCGCAAGTCTGCGAACGGTTGATACGGCATCTGGCGCAGCGGCACGCTCATGAACTCCCGCATCGCCAGTTCCTCCGCCTCCTTCTGCTTCCCGTCGAACAGCAACCGGCGGATTGCGGCAAGATGATTGGACGCTCCCGAATGCGAGTAATCGTGCGGCTCGCCAATCCAAAGCGTCGATTCATTGAATTGAATCCGTTCGTTGGAGACGCCGCCAAAGACCATCGCACCGAGACGGCCATTGCCGACGGGCAGCGCCTCCACCCATTCCTTCGCCGGCTCGCGATACCAGAGCTTGATCGAAGAAGGCGCTGCGCCGGCGAATCTGGCAGTCAACGTCAGCAACAATGCGAGTGCAAAAAGTCGTTTCATAAGAAGCGCGGCAGCAATCACTCCGGACGCGGTTTCGAACCAGAGACCTGCTGGAAGTGCTTGGTTACAGCCTCGGTTCGGGACCGCACATGCAGCTTTTCGTAAATGTGCCGCACGTGCGTGTGGACGGTGGCATAGCTGATCTTCAGCTTCTCCGATATTTCGCGATATAAAAATCCCTGTGACAGCAGGTCCAACACTTCCTGTTCGCGCAGCGAGAGCTTTTCGTAATCGTTCACCGGATTCGAAATGGTCTGGAATGACGCAACGACCTTTCGCGCGATGTGACTCGTCATCGGCGAACCGCCCTCATGCACTTCGCGGATCGCCTGGATGATCTGTTCCGGAGAACTCTGCTTCAGCAGATAACCGCTCGCGCCCGCCGACAGCGCACTGAAAATGATGTTCGTGTTCTCATAAACGGTCAGCATCACGACCTGCGTGGCTGGCAGCAGTTCTTTCAACCGCCGGACGCAATCGACGCCGTTCATGCCGGGCAGATTGATGTCCATGAGGACCACGTCCGGGCGTGTGACCGTCAGTTCCGTCAGCGCATTTTCAGCCGTGGGATGCTGGCTGACGCAACAAAAGCCTTCTGTGGAATCGATCAAACGGGCCAGCGTGCCGCGGAGGCGGACGTCGTCTTCGACTATGGAAATGTTGATCGGCATCGGGATGTTTCCGCTTCGGATGGTGCGCCGGGCACTGCTCCGCACGCGGCATATTCGCGCGGAAAATGGTCGCGCTTGGTTAAAAATCTGCCGCCATTCTTATCACGACTGTCAATCGAATCTCTGTTCCGCTCCCGGGCACACTTGCGATTTCGCAGTGCCCATTGATGCGTTGCAGGCGCTCAGCCAGATTGCCAAGCCCGTGACCGGATGCGATGCGCCCCTTGCCGGAAGATTCTCCCGACGCATCGCCGCGCGCGAAACCTTTGCCGTCGTCGCGCAGCACGAACGTGAATTGCCCGGGCTCCACTTTCACTTGCAGGAACACCTCAGAAGCCTGCGCGTGCTTGATGATGTTGTTGAGCGCTTCCTTGACGGCGAGAAAGAGGTTGTGCCGCACTTCCGCCGGAACGGGCATGCCTGGCAATCGTGCCGGCAGATCAAGCCGGCACCGCAGTTGCGCGCTGCTCGCGAAATCCTGCACAAACTTCCCGACATAGGTGACCAGGCCGTCCAGCGTGTCGTTCTCGGGATCGATGGCCCAGACGGTTTCATCCATGTCGCGCACCAGATCGCGCGCCGTTTCAGAAATCTGCGCGAGGTGCAGCTTCATCTCCTCGGCGGAATCGTTCCGGCCGATGGCACTTTGAAGCATGATCTGCGTGAGGCCCGCGCCGAGGTCATCGTGAATATCCTTCGCAATCCGCTCGCGATCGCGCTCGATCGCGCGCTGCTGCTTCAACAATTCCAATTTGCGTCGCAACTTGCGCGTGGCAATGAAACGCACGGCGCCGAAGATGCCGCCGATCACGCCGCCACCGGCGAGCCCCTTGAACCACCATGTCTGCCAGAAGTACGGCTGAACGGTCAGCGCCAGCGCCGCGCCTGCCTCATGCCAAACGCCGTCGTTGTTGCAGGCAGTCACGCGGAACGTGTAGTCGCCCGGCTGCAAATGACTGTAATGCGCTTCGCGCCGCGGGCCGGCCTGCACCCATTCATCCTCCAGACCTTCCAGCCGGTAGCGGAATCGAACCTTGTCGGGAGCGGCATAACTCAGCGCGGTGAAATGAAACTCAACGTAATGTTTTCCCGGACCGACGCGCTGACGATCGCCCGGAATCGGAAGCCCTGACTGAGAAACCGGCAGCAGCGTCGCAACCGGCTTGCCGTCCACGCGCATCTCCTCCAACACGACGGGCGGAGGAAGTTGGTTCTTTGGAAAATCATCCGGCTGGATGGACACCACACCCTTGAACGTCGCAAACCAAAGTCGCCCGTCGCGACCGCGACACGCGGACGGCTGGTAACCGCCGGAGCATTCCAAGGTTGGCAGCCCGTCGTAGAGACCATACGAAACGCACGAAACGGACTTCTCCCCGCCCAGCGCAAACGCGTCCAGGCTCGCCTTCGAAACCTTGAAGATGCCGTGATGCGAACCGATCCAAAGGTTGCCGCGCTGGTCGTCGAGAATCTGGCAGATCACATCGCTCGGCAGTCCATTCTCCGCGGTGTAACGCGTGAATTTTCCGTCCTTCAACCGCAGCAGCCCGCCGCGAAATGTTCCGATCCATAAAGTCCCATCGGCATCCGGATAAAGCGCCCAAATCGTCTGCTGCGCCAGATTTCCCTCGGAGCGGAACTGATGAAACGCGCCGTCGGCGTATTGAAAGAGCTGCCCGTTTTCGCCGCCGGCCCAAATCCTCCCCTGCCCGTCTTCGGCCAGTGCGTGAATGCTCGCGCCATCGACGTTCGCGCTCAGGTTCGTGACGGTCAGCCGCGCGAGATCCATGCACACAAGCCCATTCGCACGGCCCACCCATAAGCGTTGCTGGCGATCAATCAGCATGGACTTCGTTCCGTGCAAGGGCGACGGAGCTTCGGCGAATTTTCCATCCTCCAGAACGAACAAATCTTCACGCCCCGCACTGGCCCAGATTCGACCTTTCGCATCGGCAACCACGGAAAAGAAAAAGCCTTTCGTTGGCTCTTCCGCGAGTGTGAAGACATCGAATGCCTCGCCATTCCAGCGGTTCAGCCCGCCACCGTAAGTTCCGAACCACATCACGCCCGCCGCATCTTCACAAACCGACACCGCGCCCGACGCGGCGAGGCCTTGCGATTGCCCGATGACTTCAAAACGTCGCTCGCGCAGCCGCACCAGCCCACCCCGGTCAACGCCCACCCAGACATTCCCTTCGCGATCCTGAAACCAGCACGTCACCCGATCGCCGGGCAGACCGTCCGCCGCTGAAATGCGCCGCGCCGTCCCATCGGGCTTCAAATGAAACACGCCCTGGCCGAAGTGCCGGAACCAGACACCGCCGGACCGGTCTTCATACGCGTCGAGCCCCAGCGTGCGCAATCCAAGCAAAGGTCCCCAGGAATCCGCCTCGGCAATCCATTCGCGATTCACCGCCTTGCGGACACGGTTGTTTGCCAGTGCCCAGAAGCCTCCATCACGATCGCAGACCAGGAATGAAACATCGACGATGGGTTCGCCATTCGTCGGCGTCTGATTCACAAACCGCTCCCCGTCCCACGACGCGATGCCGGAATCTGTTCCCACCGAGATCCGTCCGGATGCGTCCGCGGCCAGATGCTTCACGTGCTGGCCAGCGAGCCCCAGTTCGTCCGCGAGGACTTCCGATTGCAGCGTTTCAAGGTTCAACCGACCCACCTTGCCATCGCGAGTGTTGTACCAGAGAAATCCGCGGCGATCGTCGCGATATCCGATTCCAATCGTCCTGCCGGTGGTGCCTACCCAGCGCCATTGCACCGGTTCGCCGGTGCGCGCCCGCCGGTGCAGCAATCCGCCGCTTTGCATCGCAAACAGAAGCCCGTTCGAGCAGGAGAACATCGCGGCGACATGCTGGGCCTGATATTCGTGGCGGAAAACTCCGTTGCGCCAGCTGATGAGCGCGTTGTCGTAGGTGTTGATCCAAAGCGTGCCATCGCGATCGACAAAGAGGCTTCGCACGCGCGCCTGCTTCAGTTCGGGAGTGTTGATGGGATCGAAACTGACAAAGCGCACGCCGTCGAACCGCGCCAGTCCATTGTGCGTTCCGATCCAAAGGTAGCCCTCGGGCGTCTGCGTAATTGCCGTGACGGAACTGTTTGGCAAACCGTTGTCCGCCGACCAGACATCGATCAGGTAATCATTGGCGAAACCTGAGAAAACGAGTGTTTCAGAAACCCAGATCAGCAACGCGACAGCACGAAAGCGGGCGAAGAGATGTCTGAATGCGCGCGGACAACGCATGGCTTTACGTTGGGAAAGGTGTTTGATGAAACGCAAGCAAAAGGTCGGCGCGAGAAATAAATCCAATGTTCAACGATCAGAGTTCCGTGGCGTCAGCCATCCTGGCTGACGTGGAGCCCGGCTTCCAGCCGGGTGGAGAAAAACGTCGCAATTCAATAGCTTCTGCAAAGAGCAGGACGTTGTCGCAATGAATGGTCTTTTCTGGATTGCAGGAAGCCCTCCTTCACGGCAGAACCGGAGGTCCGCGGCCACACTTAAGCCACGGTTTACGGAATGAAGGTCAGTTCCACCGGCTTCCCGTTCACCCGGACATTCCGCACTTCGAGACCGTTCACCTTCCCGACCTTGAGCTTCTCGTCACGGAGATTCACATCGATGTCCTCGAGTGTGACTCTGGAGATGCGTGTCTCGGGTTTGCCAACGATTTCGCCAAAGGAACCGAACGTCCCTTTAACCCCGCTGACGGTGACGTTCTTCACGAGCTGCGTCGGAAGCGACTGGCCTTTCAGATCGAAAAACTGCATCCACGGCCGCCATTCAATGATCGCGCCACCGCCATCGAGTGTGATGTCGCGGAAGTGAATGTCTTCGTAATGTTGCGGCGTATCCGGGCGGACTTTGATCCGCACCAGCGGCATCCGGCCGGTGACGCGGCAATTCTGAACAACCACATCGCGCACGATGCACGCGTCACTTCCAAGAGTGACTGCGCCATGCCCTTCGTTGAACGTGCAATTCTCCACGCGAATGCGCCGCGTGGGCGGGCTCGATTTGTCCTCGCGCGCGAAAGGGCCACGCGTTCCCTTCAACGCCACGCAATCGTCTCCCACCGAGAAAGTGCAGCCGCGCACGGTGACGCCCTGGCAGCTGTCGATGTCCACGCCGTCCGTGCTCGGCCCGCGCGTGGGCGGACGGCCGCCGGGCGATTCGAAGCGGACATTCTCGATCAACGCATCGGTGCAGCGATAAAGGTGCAGATTCCAGAATCCGGAATCCTTGAG
This sequence comes from uncultured Verrucomicrobia subdivision 3 bacterium, assembly GCA_946480555.1. The sequence continues at coordinate 769 of CAMLLE010000110.1, read as the reverse complement.
CGTGATCCCACTGATCTGCACACCGGCTGAGTTGCGAATGAAGATCAGCCGCGGCCGTTCAACCGCGAGATTCGTCACATCAGGATCGGCCTGTCGTGCCGCCCAAAACTCGGCGTAAAAGACCGGACCATTGCCATCCAGTGTGCCGGAACCGGTAATGCGCAAGTGATCGCACCGATCAGCGTTGATAAGCGCCGGCAGCCATTCCGGGAACAAACCCTCCACGCGTGTCCTCACGCGCGGGTAATCCTTCTTGTCGGGAGAACCTTTCAGAACCGCGCCCGCCTCAAGGTGCAGATCGACGCCGGGTTTGAGAAACAATGCGCCCGTCAGAAATTCGCCCGAAGGAACCACCAGCGTACCGCCGCCTTTCGACGCCAGATCATCAATGGCAGACTGAATCCGGCTCGTGTTCAGCGTCACGCCGTCGCCCACGGCACCACCATCGGCAATGGATACCTGGCGCAGAACCGCACATCTGCTCGGAGCGGAACAGCTCAGACCAACGGCGCCGAGAAAGACCAGCAACACGATGGTGGAGACCGCGCGGCGCACCGGGATGGAAAGGAATTTCGTGGGCATTTCGATCCGATCAAATCGCTCTGTGCGCACTGATTCCACAATTCGCCCCGCTTTCCCATTCAAGCGGCAGCGCACCGGCAGCAGCCCGATGTGCAACATTCAAAACCGTTTTTTCCATACAGGCCCGCACCATGGAATCCGGCACGCGACAATCCAAGCGCAAATAATGGCGATAGCCAAAGCCTCC
>CAMLLE010000109.1 GCA_946480555.1 uncultured Verrucomicrobia subdivision 3 bacterium | reverse complement strand
CTGGATCGCCTCGCCAGCGTCGGCACGCTTTCCGCCAGCATTGCCCACGAAATCAAGAATGCGCTGGTGGCCGTCCGCACGTTCATTGAGCTGTTGCTGGAACGGAATCCGGACACCGAGCTTGCCTCAATTGTCCGCCGTGAAATTGGCCGGGTCGATTCCATGGTGACGCAGCTGTTGCGTTACTCCGCGCCTTCGCAGCCGCGCTTTGAATCCATCCAATTGCATAAGTTGCTGGATCATTCATTGCGTCTCGTGCAGCACGGCAGCCGCAGCCGTGGCATCAAGTTTGAAACCGAATTCCAGACGCCGCGCGATGCCGTCATGGGTGACGATTACCAGCTTGAACAGGCCTTTGTTAACCTGCTGTTCAATGCGGTGGAATCCATCAGCGGCGGCGGCCAGATCACTGTGAGCACGGATCGGGTCACATTTGAATCCGGTGATGCGCTTCACGAATCCAACACGCCGGGGGAATGGATGCGCATCCGGATTTCTGACACCGGCACGGGCATCGCGCCGGAAAAGCTGGCGCACATTTTCGAACCCTTCTTTACCACCAAGCAGCATGGCACCGGCCTGGGCCTGGCGGTCACCCGCAAGATCGTGAAGGAGCACCGCGGTTCCATCCAGGTCCAGAGCGTTCCCGGCAAGGGCACCACGTTCGTCGTGCTGCTGCCGTTCGGGGCTCCTGCCGAAACATGAGCCAGGCGCTGATCGTCGGCGTCATCAGCGATGTTCACTATGCCAGCGCGCTGGAAAAAGCCCGCGGCGACGACTACGAACTACGGGCGGTGGCGAATCCAGTTCTTCGTTCATTCCTCCGCTGGTATCGCAACGCGGTCTGGTTGAAGCAGCCATTGCAGCACAATCATCTGCTCGATCACGCCTTGGAGCGATTGCGGGCTGTGGACTGGCTTGTTGCAAACGGCGACTTCTCCTGCGACAGCGCATTCGTGGGTGTTTGCGATGACGCTGCCTGTCAAAGCGTGGCGGAATGTCTGGGGAAAATTCGAGAGCGTTTTCCGAATCGGTCGCGAACGATCTTCGGCGATCATGAACTGGGAAAGTTCAGTCTCGTGGGAAAACGAGGCGGCATGCGGCTCGCGAGTTTTCAACGCGCCACTGAGCAGCTTGGCATCGAGCCCTTCTGGGAGCAGACAATTGGGCGCTACACGCTGATTGGGCTTTGCTCCTCACTGCTCGCGCTGCCGGCGATTCAATCCGAGCAATTGGAATCCGAACGGCGAGGGTGGTCGGATTTGCGGTCTGCGCATCTTGAAAACATCCGAAACACCTGGCGCCGGTTGCCGCGGGATCAGCGCCTGGTGCTTTTCTGCCATGATCCAACCGGCATTCCGTTCCTGTTCGCGGAGGCCGAAGTCCAGCGGCGCATCGATCAGATCGAAGCCACGATCATCGGGCATTTGCATTCGCCGCTCATTCTTTGGAAAAGCCGTTTGCTGGCGGGGATGCCGGAGATTCGGTTCCTTGGGCATTCGGTTCGGAAGATGAGCCGTGCCTTGCACGAGGCCCGAATCTGGCGGCATTTCAACGTTCATCTGTGTCCGTCGCTGGCAGGCGTCGAGCTTCTCAAGGACGGGGGCTTTCTCACATTGCGGCTCGATCCTGAGGCTGATCGGCCGCTTGAAATCGAACGCCATCGCCTCGAGCGATAGTTCCGTGCCGTGCATTCGCCTTGAACTGCGCGCGGGCGATGCCGGCGCCAGGCAGCGTTCCGCGTCCGGCGTTACTCGTACCGCAGCGATTCAATGGGATCGAGATGCGCGGCTTTGTAGGCGGGGTAAGTTCCGAAGACAATTCCGACCACGGAACAGATGGCCAGACCGATGCCGACCCAATCCATGGGAATGACCGGCTTCAGCTTCAACGCCATGGCCAGCACGTTGCCGCCGAGGATGCCGAGAATGACGCCGATGATGCCGCCCACCTGGCAGAGCACGATCGCTTCCATGATGAATTGCGTCATGATGTTCCGCCGCTTGGCGCCGATCGCGCGGCGAATGCCGATCTCGCGCGTCCGTTCCGTCACGGAGACCAGCATGATGTTCATGATGCCGATTCCCGCCGCCAGGAGCGCAATGGAACTCACCACCGCGACGCCAAGCCGGACCGCGCGCGTGAACGTGTCGAATTGCTGGATCATCGAATCGTTGGAGAATATTTCGAAATCGTCGTCTTCGCCCGGCGGCACTTTGCGGATGACGCGCAACGCACCGCGCACTTGTTCGACCGTGGCTTCATACATTTCGGCGTCCGGCGCCTGCACGAGAATGCTGACGCTGCGCCAGATTCGCCCAAAGCGATTCAGACCCGTCGTGATCGGAATGACGGCAAAGTTGTCCTGCTCGCCGCCGATCGCGCCGCCTTTGGCTTCGAGCACGCCGATTACCGTGTAGTTGATGCCGTCGATTTTGATTCGTTCTCCCACCGGCGAGCCGATGGGGAAAACATTCGTGGCGAGATTTGCGCCCAGCACACAGACATCGCGGGCGTTGTCCACGTCCGTTTGCGTGATCAAACGGCCCTCGGCAAGGTCCCAGTTGCGGGCCGGAAAACTGCCCGGGGTCTCGCCAAAGAGCCGCACGTTGGGTGCGCTGGAACCGCGCCGCGTCAGGACTTCTCCCGCCCAGAAAGTGGTTTCCACTCCGATGTTCAACGCCAGCGGCGCCTTCTCCTGCAGACGTCGCGCCTGTTGGTAAGTGATGTTTTTGCGACGCCAGATTTTTTCGAATCCCTCCGGTCCGCCGAAGTGAACGCCCGGCCATTTCTGAACCATGAAGGTCTGCCCACCGAGCTGGCTCAGATGGCCTTCAACATCCTTCTGCATCACCCGCATGGCTGTCATCACCACAATGATCGAGAAAACGCCGATCAGCACGCCGAGCAACGTCAGCGCCGAGCGCAGCTTGTGCGATGCGAGCGCGCTCATGGCCATGCGGAAGCTTTCCACAGCTTCAGCCAGCAAAATGAGGGTGGATTTGCTTTTCATTCGGCTCGCAAAGCGTCCACGGGATTCATTCGCGCCGCGCGCCAGGCCGGGAAGAAGCCGGACAGCACGCCCGTCAAAAGCGATACCAGCAGCGCAATGCCGACAACGAGCGGCGACAGTTCAGCCGGCAGAAACTTGCGCATGCCCAGCGTCAGCGGCCACGCTATCGCAAGGGCGATCAATCCGCCCAGCAGGCAAATGCACGATGCTTCGAGCAGGAACTGCATCAGGATCGTTCGCCGCTTTGCGCCAATCGCCTTGCGAATTCCAATCTCGCGCGTTCGTTCCGCCACGGAGACGAACATGATGTTCATGATCCCGATTCCGCCGACGAACAACGACAAGCCGGTGACGAACAAGCCGATGGCAGCGATTGTCCCCGCCACCTTGTGAAACAGGTCCAGCACCTGGTCCTGCTGATTGATGGAAAAATCGTCCGGTTCCAGCGGCCCGAGGCGGCGCACCTTGCGCATGGCGGAACGCACTTCCTCGCGGGCTTCCTCCAGTTCTTCCATCTGCTTCACCTTCACATGAATTTCGTAGTCAGGATTGCTGACGAACGCGGACCGAAACTGCGGCAGGGGAATGATTGCCTGGTTGTCGATGCCGCCGCCATTGTCGCCGCCGAACAGGCCCCCCTGCCGCTCCAGCACGCCGACCACTTCAAATCCGCGGTCGTTGATCGTGATGCGCCGGCCCAGCGCGGATTCCCCCTGAAAAAGATTCGTCGCCACCAGCGATCCGATCACACAGACCGGGCGGCCGCCATCGCACTCGGGTTGGGTGAGTGTCCGGCCCTGTGCCACGGAGAGGCCGGAAATTTGAAAGTAATCCGCGGTGGTGCCCACGACCGGCACACTGTCGGCGTTGCGCTTGCGAAACTTGATCGGCGCGCGGGAACTGGAAACCGTCGCCACCGCCGCGGCGCTCGTCAGCTGCCGCTCCAATTCTTCCGCCTGCGTCAGCATGATCTTCGGCCGCTTCTGCATTCGCAGCCATTCCTCATGCGAATCGATGAACCACCCGCTTCGCTGAATGTAGAGCACGTCGCCGCCAATGAAGGAAATGCTATCCACGAACGCGCGGTTCAACCCCTGGATCGCCGTGCCCATCAGCGTGACGGTGACCACGCCTATGACGACTCCGAGCGTTGTCAGGATGGACCGCAGCTTGTTCGCGCAGATGGCGCTCCATGCAATGCTCAACCCTTCCTTCAGTTCGGTCAGGAAGTTCATGTCAGCGCGGCTGAATCTGCGGAATGACGGGTGGCAAACCGGTGCCCGTTTCCGGTTCAGCGCGAATCGCTTCATCGCTTGCGATTAATCCATCGCGAATGCGCAGAATCCGCTTTGCATTCCGGGCGATGTCTTCCTCGTGCGTGACCAGGATGATGGTGTTGCCGCGCTTCCAGAGTTGCTCGAACAACGCCATGATTTCCATGCCGGTCCGCGAATCGAGATTGCCCGTCGGTTCATCGGCCAGGAGAATGGAGGGCTTGTTCACCAGCGCGCGGGCAATGGCGACGCGCTGGCGCTGGCCGCCGGAAAGTTCGTTGGGCCGATGGTGCATGCGGTCGGCGAGTCCGACTTGGGTCAGGGCTTCAATCGCGACGCGGCGGCGTTCGTCCGCAGACATTCCAGAATAGATCAGCGGGAGTTCCACGTTGCGCAAAGCATCGGAGCGCGGCAGCAGGTTGAACGTCTGGAAGACAAATCCGATTTCGCGATTCCGGATTTCAGCGAGCTGGTTGTCCTCCATCTGGCTGACGTTCACTCCGTTCAGGATGTATTCGCCGGACGACGGCGTATCAAGGCAGCCAATCAGGTTCATCAACGTGGATTTGCCCGAACCGGACGGTCCCATGATCGCGACGTATTCGGCCCGTTGGATTTCGACCGACACTTCGCGCAACGCATGCACGATTTCGGCGCCCATCTGGTAACGGCGCGAAATCCTCTCGAGACGGATCAGGCTCATGGTCGGGGGTGCTTGGCGGGGAAAAGACCGCTCAACACGAATGGATTTGGGCGGACATCATTTCGCATCCTTGCTCGCCAGCGTTTCGCCGGAGCCCTTGACGATCTTTTTGCCGTCCTCCAGGTCGCGAATAGCGCGGTGATTGCCGGAAACAACTTCGTCGCCCTCCTTCACGCCTTCCACGATTTCATAATAGCTATCGTCGCTGATCCCGCTTTTCACGGGAGCCATCTTCGCCTGATCGCCCTCGACGACAAACACCACTTCGATCGATTTTGCCGCTTCTTTCCGACGGTCGGGCGCGCTGGCGGACGCGGCAACCTCATTGGTCGCCTTGGCCACGGAGTTCGTGTCTTTGGATTTCGGGGCGCGGGAAGTGAGGCTCGCAATCGGAACCGCGAGGACGTTCGTGCGATACCGGGTTTCGATTTCAGCGGTCACGGACATTCCCGGGCGAAGGACTTCCTTCTCCTGAATGCGGATGTGAACTTCAAACTTGGTCGCCTCCTGGCTGGAACTGCCACCCGACATTCCCAGCGCGGAACTGCCGAGTCCCTTGGCGGAGTTCGCGATTTCCGAAACCACTCCGTGAAACTTCCGGTCGCGAAAGGCATCGACTTCCAGCATCGCCAATTGCCCGGGCTCGATCAGCACCACGTCGATCTCGCCGATGTCCACGCGTGCTTCCATTTCGTTCAGATCGGCGATGGTCATGATTTCCGTGCCTTTGTTGAACGACGTTCCCAGCACGCGTTCCCCCAGCTGCGATTGCAGCCGCACGACGGTTCCGTCCATCGGCGCGACGATCGTGGTCTTGCTCAAGTCATCCACTGCTTTGTCGAGGCTGAACCGGGCCTGGTCCTCCTGGTGTGCGGCGTTTTCGAACTGGAGCTTCGCGACTTCGTAAGCGGTTTTGAATTCGAGAAAGACGGAATCGGACACGAGCCGGTTTTGGAACAGCTCCACGTGCCGTTTGTATTCCGCTTCGGCTTTTTCGAGCTGCGCCTTCATCAGGTTCTTGCTGCCGGTGGCGCCGCGCACACTCGCTTCGGCGGAGTTGCGGGTGGCGATGTAATTGTCCGGTTTGATCTGCACTAAAAGGTCGCCTTTCATCACGCGATCCCCCTCCTTGACCGGAAGCTTCACGATTTCCCCGGCAACTTCGGGGCTGATGACCACCTGCTTCACGGGCTGGATCTTGCCGTTGGCCACGACGATTTCCGTGATGTTCCGCCGCGTGACCTTCTCCGTCTGCACCTGCAAAGGCGGTTTCTTGCCCTTCAATGCACCGACCGCTCCGATCAGCCCGACCACGACGACAATGATCAGGACGAATATCCAGCGTTTGCGTTTCTTGGATGTTGTCATGTGACTTCTTATGGACAGCGTGACGGCGGGATTGTTCCGGCGTCATCGCGCGGCTGCACCGGCCGCCATGGCGGCCACCCCAAACACCAGTTGCATCACCAACCAGATTCCCATGATTGGAAAAAGCGTTTGCCCGAACCGCCCGCCGGTCAGACGCGCCAGGCCCGAAGCGAGTAGCGCGATGAACCAAAGGTTGAACACGTTCGCCACGATGATGAACAACGGCGTTTGCGTGCTGGAATCCGCCCTGGCCATGGCGCCCGCATCAGTCACCGGATTGAATCCAATCGTGAGAACAATGGCGACGACCGTGCCGAGCACGCTGATCATGCTGGCAAGCCCGGAAACTTCAAGCGCCTTCCCATACCCAAAACGCACCTTGAAGAAGACGCGCCCGACGAACCACAACACGAAGCCCCACCCGAAAACCCGCAATGCGCTGATGGCGGTCGCCGACGCCGTGGAAATGGCCCGCGCGACCTCCGGCTGCGCAATCCAGTTCACCATTTTACGATTCGCGTCGGCCTGGGCCGGCTCCATCTTCTTGTCCGCGACGAGCTGCGCGATGTTCTGTTCCAGTTTCAGCCGATACTCACGCAGAACCGCGGGCTGGCAGACGGTGAGCCACAGGGCGGCCGTCATTGCAATAGCGGCGAAGAGGATGGGACCGACCCAGTTCAGCGCGGCATGTCGGGAGGTGCGGACATCTTCAAAGACGGCGCCGGGTATGGCGAACACGTTGAGCACACGCGCGAGAAACGAGAGGCGCGGCGGTTGCGGGGCTGCGGGTGAATTCGGAATGGGCGGCGGAACTTCCATCAAATTGAGCTTTGAGTTTTGTAAGTGTTCTGGCGCGATGCGCGCGCTGGAAATTTGTCGCAGAGTCAACGCGATGGGAACACTACAAAAACGCGGGTGAATCCAACGCGGGAGGAGACTGGCTGTCCGACATGGATTCGAACCATGACAAAAGCCTCCAAAGGGCCTTGTGCTACCATTACACCATCGGACAAGCCGGTGGTGAAATTAGCCCTGCCACGAGCAGCCCGTCAAATCATCTCTCGCTGTGGCAGAGTGATTGGTGGTTCCAATGCGGGTGGCCTCCATGGCGCAGGCGATGGTGCGATCTCCACCGATCGAGGTTCCATCCAGATTGCAGTCAGGCGGATCTCTGGGAGGAGTTCTGATTCAGGAAGGTTTTGAATCTTCCGCCGTTTCCTGCGTTGGCTCCGTTGCCGGTGCGGCCTGAATTTCCGCTTCCGTCACCACCTGCAATTGCTCGGGCGGCGCGGTGGCAAGGCCCGGATCAGCCGTGAGCGGCGCGGCGGGTTTCTCCACGACGATCCGGCGCAATTCTTCCGCAGCGGGCAAATCTTCCAACGCGCGCAGGCCGAAGTATTCCAGAAACACCGCCGTGGTGCTGTAAAGCGCGGGGCGTCCCACCACTTCCGCGCGGCCGCTTTGCTCGATCAAACCGCGCTCCAGCAATGTCTGCATCGTGCCGTCCACACTGACGCCGCGAATCTGTTCCACTTCCGCGCGGGTGATCGGCTGGCGGTAAGCCACGATCGCGAGGGTTTCCAAAGCCGCTTGCGACAGCCGTGGCGGGCGCGCCTTCACTCCGACCAGCGCCTTCAGCCACGGCGCATAGTCCGGCTGCGTCACGAATTGCCACGAGCCCGCAATGCACGCGAGCCGGTAGCTGCGGCCGGCGGCTTCGTGTTCGCTCGCGAGCTGTTCGAGCGCGGTCGTGATCTCCGGTTCCTTCGCCTTCTTGAGACCTGCGACGACTTCGTTGCCTTCCGCATGCTCCACCGCTCCAGAGAGGGCATCGCGAATTTCTTTCAGGCTGAGCGGTTTTTGTGCGGAAAACAGCAG
>CAMLLE010000108.1 GCA_946480555.1 uncultured Verrucomicrobia subdivision 3 bacterium | reverse complement strand
CTGACCGGAACCACGGAAGCCATGGAGCACTTGATCGGGCTGGGTTTTCAGCGAATTGTTCATGCAACGTTCGTTCGCAAGGATTCCGCGGGTGCGACGCGCCGGCGCGGTTACGAGAGGGCGATGCTGGCGGCGCGATTGAAACCCGAGTTTCTCTATTACCCGCTTTCCGAACAGCAGCGCCCCATCGTGCGACAATCCGTGCAGGAGTTCATTCGCGAACACGGCTGCCCGGAAGCCTTCTTCTGCCATTCGGATGACGTCGCAATCGGCATCTATCGCGGTTTATGCGACCTGAATTTGCGCGTGCCCGAGGATGTCGCAATCGTCGGCTGCGACGGAATTCAAGACACGGAATATCTCGAGTGCCCGCTGACGACGCTGGTTCAGCCGGTGGCAGAAGTCTGCGCAACCGCGTGGCAATTTCTCCAGCACCGCCTGGCAAAGCCCGACAGCAAACGCCAGCAGGCGGTGCTGAAACCCAAGCTCACCATGCGTGAATCCACGCGCCGCACGTTAACGGTGCTGCCAACCCGCAGCGCGGAACGGAAAGACGCGGCAAAATGAAACAGGCGCAATCCCCAACCAGACGGTTCGAATTACGTAACAGCGCGCCAGCGCAGCCCCGCCGCCATTTGGCGGGGCGAAGCTGCCGCCCCGCATCGAATGGTGCGTTCCCTTTCAGAGCCAGCGCAGCGGTTCGGCAACCGCAAATGCGTGATTCACGAACACTGCCCGCCCTTTCAATCTGGCCGGTGATTCAACGTTCCCCTTATGCGCCTTCAATTGATTGACTGGATCATCGTTGCCGCCTCGCTGCTCATCTGCTTTGTCCCAGCGCTTTTTTTCGGCAAACGCGCCGGGAAAAACACGTCGGAGTTCTTCGCTTCTGGCCGGTCCGTGCCATGGTGGCTGGCGGGGCTTTCCATGGTCGCAACGACCTTCAGCAGCGACACGCCGAATTGGGTCACACAGCAGGTCCGCCAGTATGGCGTTGCCGGAAACTGGCAGTGGTGGGCGTTCGTGCTGACCGGCGTTTCCACCGTGTTTTTCTTCGCCCGGCTCTGGCGGCGTTCCGGCGTGATGACCGATCTGGAATTTTACGAGCTTCGCTATTCCGGCAAAGCAGCATCGGTCGTGCGCGGCTTTCGCGCGGTGTATCTCGGCCTGTTCTTCAACTGCTTCATCATGGCCATGGTCACGCTCGCTGCGTGCAAAATCGCGAACATCCTGTTCGGTCTGCCGCCATGGCAGACGATTGTGATCTGCGGCATTCTGAACGTCGCCTTCGCCGCGCATTCCGGCCTCTGGGGCGTGCTGGTCATCGACATGATTCAGTTCTTCATCAAGATGACGGCCGTGGTGGCTGCGGCGTTCTTCGGACTTAAGGAAGTGGCGCGCCACACCGGCGTCGGTGACAGCGCGTTCGCCGGTCTGCAGAAATTGATCGGCTCGCTCGGCTCACAACAGGTCGTGATGAAGGAAGGCGCGCCGGTCATGTCGGCCATCGACGGTTCTGGCCAGCCCATCCTGAACATGATGCCCAACTTCTCAATGTGGGAACTGGCGCTGATGATCTTCATCGTTCCCATCGCGATTGGCTGGTGGGCGAACTGGTATCCGGGCGCCGAACCCGGCGGCGGCAGCTACATCGCGCAACGCATGCTGGCGTCGAAGTCCGAAAAGGATTCGCTCGGCGGAACCTTGTTCTTCAATCTCGCCCATTACGTTCTCCGGCCCTGGCCATGGATCATCACCGCGCTCTGCTCGATCATCATTTTCCCGGAACTGAAGGACATTCAGGCCGCGTTTCCCAATGCCGATCCGAAGCTGATCGGGCACGACAGCGCGTTTCCGGCGATGCTGAAATTCCTGCCGGTCGGGTTTGTCGGCTTGATGGTCGGCGGTTTGATTGCTGCAAATTCCTCCACGATCCTGACGCATCTCAACTGGGGTTCGTCCTATCTGGTTCACGACTTTTACCGCCGCTTCATCAGCCCGAACGCGAGCGAGAAGCACTACGTTAATGCCGGGCGCCTCTGCACGGTGGCGCTCTACATCGTCGCCGCGCTGCTGAGCCAGGTGCTGAGCTCGGCGCAGGAGGCGTTCGAAGTGCTGATCTCAATCGGCGCGGGGACCGGCCTGCTGTATCTGCTGCGCTGGTTCTGGTGGCGCATCAATGCGTGGTGCGAAGTCGTGGCGATGATCAGCTCGTTCACGATCTCTGTCGTGCTCTTTGCGTTGAAGAAGAGCGGGCATGAACTGGCGTTTGCACACTCGGTGATCTATTCCGTCGCATTCACCACGCTTTGCTGGGTTGTAACTGCGTTGGTCACGGCGCCCACAAGCCGCGAACGGCTCGTGGCGTTCTATCGCAAAGTGCATCCGGCAGGACCGGGTTGGGCGAAGATTCGGCAGGAAGCAGGCGTTTCGGAAAGTGAAGCGGCGGTGCATGGCGATCACATGGGGATGGCCACGCTCGGTTGGGTGTCTGGCTGCGTCGTGATTTGGTCGTCGCTGTTTGCGATCGGAAACTTCCTTTACGGGCGGATCGGATACGCCATTGCCCTCACCGTGGCGTTTGTAGTCAGCGGCGCAGTTCTGCTCTTCGTTATTAATCGCCTTTGGAGCAAGAACGCTCCTGCCAATCAGTCGAAACCCGTCGAGAAGCCAACCGCGTGAATCCGCCCGAACATAACAGTCCTGAATTTCCAATGTTGAACCAGACTTGCACCACGAATTTGCCTCTGCGAACGGGAGAAACCCGAACGTTGTTGGTAGGGCGGAACCGCGGCTCCGCCCATACTTCGATCACTCCATTGGGAACCTCGTTCTATTCAGAGGAATCTCACGCCAGGGCCAGGCGGGTGCTGGCAGCTTCGAAAGCGGATTACGATTCAACGGTTAGTGAGACAATGCCTGCAGCCAGATTGCCCCGCCTTCTTCGCGTCCTTTGCGACCTTCGTGTGAGGCAGCCGTTTGCTGCTGCCTACGGACGGCTAAGCTGCCTGTTAGCATTGGTGGCGTTGCTTCTCCCACTGGCGAACGCGGCCGAACTTTCCTCGGCTCAGGGCACGCTGGAACGCCTGATTCCCAAACACGCCAAGCAGTTCGTTCTCGAAACGATTCCCTCCGCGAATAGCCAGGACGTCTTCGAGATCGAGGGTCGGCCGGGCAAAGTGGTTCTTCGCGGCAACAACGGCGTCGCGCTTGCCTCCGCGCTGAACCGGTATCTGAAAGAGTTCGGCCACTGCGACATTTCCTGGAATTGCGGCAACCAGCTCAGCCTTCCGAAAACGCTCCCAAACGTTCCGGAGAAAATCCGCGTCACCAGTCCGCATCCATTCCGCTTCGCTTACAACTACTGCACGCACGGTTACACAATGGCTTGGTGGAGTTGGGATCGCTGGGAGCGGGAACTCGATTTCCTCGCGCTCAGCGGCGTAAATATGGCGTTGATCATCCAGGGCCAGGAACAGGTTTGGATCAACACGCTCACGCAGTTCGGCTACACCGCTGGCGAAGTCCGCCGCTGGCTTGTGCTGCCGGCGCATCAGCCGTGGATGTATATGTCGAACCTCGAAGGCTATGCCGGGCCGGTGCCGCAATCGATCATCGACCGGCGCGTGAAACTCGGCCGGCAGATCGTTTCCCGCATGCGCGAACTCGGAATGGAGCCCGTGCTGCAGGGTTACTACGGCATGGTGCCCGCCGATTTCAAAACGCGCTTTCCGAATGCCAGGATTCACGCGCAGGGCAACTGGGGTGAACTCAAACGTCCCGACATGCTGGAGCCGACCGATCCGTTATTCGCGAAGATCGCCGCCGTGTTTTATCGCGAACAACGGAAGCTGTTCGGTTCGGCGAAGTTTCTCGCGGCCGATCCTTTTCATGAAGGCGGCAGCACGGAGGGAGTCGATCTCCCAGCGTGCGGCAAGGCGATCCTGGATTCGATGGACGGCGCGACGTGGGTGCTGCAATCGTGGCAGGCAAATCCGCGGCAGGAGATGATCGACGGGCTCGACAAGAAGAAGCTGCTAGTGCTCGATCTCTGGTGTGAGGCGCAGGAAAACTGGCGCGAGCGGAAGAATTTCAACGGCACGCCATGGCTCTGGTGTACGATACATAATTTCGGCGGCAACGTCGGTCTTGGCGGCCGCTTGAACTGGCTGGGCGAAGGCCCGGCGGCGGCACTCGCAGATTCAAACAAAGGCCGCATGTCCGGCATTGGTGCGTTGCTGGAAGGCAGCGGTGTGAATCCCGTCCTTTGGGAGATGTTCTTCGAAAGCGGCTGGCGTTCGACAGCGCCGGATATGAATGCGTGGCTGAAAGATTACGCGCACCGGCGCTATGGCGCTGAAATTTCGGCCGCGGAAAAGGCTTGGAAAATTCTAAATGAAGTCGTTTACAGAAACCCTGCTTCGCGACGCGAGTATCCGGTCAATTCTGCCGTGTGCGCCCGGCCGACGATGAACCCCGACATCAAGGCGCGCGCGTTCGTCACCGCTCAACCGCCTTACGACACCACAAAGCTGGTTCCCGCCTGGAAGCTTCTGATCGATGCGGCGCCCCAGGCGAAATCCAGTGAAGGCTATCGCTTCGATCTCGCCGATGTCGGTCGTCAGGTGCTCGCCGATCTGGGAACGCGCTATCATCAGCAGATTGTCGCTGCTTACCACGCGAAGGACGTTGTCGCGTTGCGCAGCTCCAGCGCAAAGATGCTGATGCTGATCCGCGACATGGACGAACTCGTCGGCACGCGTCCGGAATTCCTGCTCGGCGTCTGGCTGAACGATGCGCGGCGATGGGGTGCCACGGCCGAGGAGAAAAATCTCTGCGAACGGATGGCGCGCGAGCTGATCACGATCTGGACTGAGGGCGATACAATTTCAGATTACGCAAACCGCCAGTGGAGCGGTTTGCTCGGAGAGTTCTATCATCGCCGCTGGGAGATGTGGCTGGCCGCGCTGGACGAGTCCCTCGCAACTGGAGTCGCCGTGGATGAAGCCGCAGTTCGGAAACGGATTCGCGATTGGGAAATCGGTTGGACGAAACAAACCGGCAAATTTCCCGCGAAGCCCAAGGGCGACGTTGTGGCCATCTCAAAAAGGCTGTTCAACAAATACGCGGCAGATGCCTCGGCGGGTGACTCACGTCAGATGGCGAAACCGTAAATGGAGCTATGAGTTCACGTTTTACCCCCACCCCGGCCTCTCCCATCCAATGGGAAAGGGAGAGCTGCGCCGTGCTTCTGTTGCAAGCCGGACCTCACGAGAACCTCTTCCGTGTACATGCGATTCCCTCTCTCGCCCGACGGGAGAGGGTCTTTCGATCCGAATTCAGTTTTGACCTATGACCAATTCCAACTCTTCCCGCCGAAATTTCCTCAAAGCTTCAGCATTGGCCGGTTTGACGGCCTCGCTTGGTGGGCTTTCGAGCGGTTGCGCTTCTTCAGGCAAATCCAACGGCGGCGCCATCTCGCTTCCAAGTGGCGTTGAAATAAATCCCGACATTGGCGCGACGCGCCCGCGTCCGGCTGGCCAGAAACCCGTTCACGACTTGACCACACAGCCGCTGGAACGAATCCGGGTCGCTTGCATTGGAAACGGCGGCCGCGGTTCGAACCTGATGCACGATGTGGAAGGAGTCGAGTTCGCTGAGATCGTTGCCGTTTGCGATTTGCGGCAGGAACGCGCGGATCGACTCGCGGATCGCATCGCGAAGAACCGGGGCAAACGTCCGGCAGTTTACGGCGGTTCGGAGGACATCTGGGAGAAGCTTTGTGAACGCGACGATATCGACGTGATCTACATCGCGACGCCGTGGGAATGGCACGTGCCGATGGCCGTGCAGGCAATGGAACGCGGCAAGCACGCGTTCGTGGAAGTTTCCGCCGCCGTGACGGTGGATCAATGCTGGCAGCTCGTGGACACCAGTGAACGAACCCGGCGACATTGCGTCATGCTGGAGAACTGCTGCTACGGTGAGAACGAGTTGTTTGTGCTGAACATGGCGCGGGAAGGTGTTTTCGGCGAACTCACCCACGCGGAGTGCGCTTACATTCATGATCTGCGCAGCCTGCTGTTCAGTCTCGAAGGCGAAGGCGGCTGGCGGCGGCAGTATCACATCGATTACGACGGAAATCTTTATCCCACGCATGGCCTCGGTCCGGTGGCGCAATACCTCGGCATTGGGCGCGGCGACCAGTTCAAGTTCCTGGTGTCAATGAGTTCACCGGAGAAGGGACTGACCAGGTTCCGCGATGAGAAGATTCCGAACGGCGGAAAGCATTCCGCCGAGAAATACATTTGCGGCGACATGAACACGTCGCTCATCAAAACCGCACTCGGCCGCACGATCATGCTTCAGCACGATGTCATCAGCCCGCGCCCTTACAGCCGCATCAATGCGCTGTCGGGAACCGGCGCAACGTTCTTCGACTATCCGGCGCGGCTGGCGCTGAACTCGCCCAATGCTTTTGGCCTCGAAGTCGGAAATGCCCACGAATGGCTGGGTGACTCGGACATGGCGAAGATGCGGGATCGCTTCACGCATCCGCTCTGGAAGAAGCTGCGCGAACTGGCGAAGAACAGCGGCCATGGTGGAATGGATTTCATCATGAACTGGCGGCATCTCGATTGCATCCGCCGCGGCCAGACGCCTGACAGTGTTGTCTATGACGCCGCCGCCTGGAGCTGCATCCTGGAACTCTCGGCATGTTCCGTAGCAACCGGTTCGATGCCGGTGCATATTCCGGATTTCACCCGCGGGATTTGGAAGCAACTGGAACCGTTGGCGATCGCGGAGAAGGTGTGACGTGCATCAAAAACCGCTTCAAACCGGAATGAAACAAGTTCGCATCAACCTGGCAGGCACACACCGATTGGTGCGGGCAATTGCGCCGCGCGACAGCGCATCCCTGCTTTCATCGATAGGGCGGGGCTGCCGCTCCGCCCCGTATTTCCTGATTCTACTGTTCGCGCTTTCAGTGTTTGGCTCCGCGGACACGGCACTCCTGCCGCAACCAGAAAAGTCTGAGCGTCACGACGGTTCCTTTGAACTGACGTCCAAAACAAAGATTCTGGTCGATGCCACATCGCAAATCACAGGCGAACAGTTGGCGCAGCGGCTGCGGACCGCGACCGGCTTTGGATTTCCCGTCGAACGCATCGCTGCGACACAAGCGAACGACGCAATTATCCTTTCGACCGGCGCTGCACGGCTCAACAACCCTGAAAGCTACGAACTAACCGTCAGTTCCAGCTCCGTCACGATTCGCGCCGCGGAATTGCCCGGCCTTTTCTACGGCACGCAGACGCTGCTCCAATTGCTTCCGCCGGAAATCCATTCGCCGGGCGTTGTTGCGGGTGTGAAATGGCAGTTGCCCTGTCTCCGAATTGAAGACCAGCCGCGCTTCAAATGGCGCGGATTGATGCTCGATGTGAGCCGGCATTTCTTTACCAAGGACGAAGTGAAGCGGTTGCTCGACTTGATGGCCGTTCACAAGCTCAACACGTTTCACTGGCACCTGGTTGATGATCAGGGCTGGCGTGTTGAAATCAAAAAGTATCCGAAGCTTACAAGCGTGGGCGCGTGGCGCACGAATGCCAGTCTGGTCCGGCCGCATCACGGCCAGCCACCGGTGACTGCGCATCCGAAATGGGCTGAGCCGACGGCGTTCGCTTCGGACGGACGCTACGGCGGATTCTACACGCAGGAAGACATTCGCGAAGTAGTCGCTTACGCCGCGGCGCTTCACATCACGGTCATTCCGGAAATTGAATTGCCGGGCCATTCCGTGGCGGCGCTGCAGGCTTATCCTGAGTTCAGTTGTTTCGGCGGACCATTCGATGTGGATGTCGGGGCTGGCGTGCACCGCGGGATTTATTGCGCGGGCAACGACAAAGCATTCGCGTTTCTCGAAGACATCCTGAGCGAAGTGATTCCGCTGTTCCCGGCGAAATACATTCACATCGGCGGCGACGAAGTGCAGAAGGACACGTGGAGGAAATGCCCAAAATGCCAGGCGCGCATCAAAGCCGAAGGCCTGCACAGCGAGGAAGGTCTGCAGAGTTATTTCATCCGGCGCATGGAGAATTTCATCAGCCGCCAGGGCAAGACGATTGTCGGCTGGAGCGAAATCCGCGAAGGCGGCCTCGCGCAAAACGCGGTGGTGATGGATTGGATCGGCGGCGGCAGGGAAGCCGCGGAAGCGGGACACGACGTCGTGATGACGCCGCAGAGTCATTGCTACTT
>CAMLLE010000107.1 GCA_946480555.1 uncultured Verrucomicrobia subdivision 3 bacterium | reverse complement strand
CGCGTAAAACCAGTCGCCCACGGGCGCTTCGCCGATCCACGCCTGATCGGTGCGGATGTGATCGGGCAAACCGAATTCCTCGGTCGTCACCGTGCCGTTGGTCTTCTTTCGGAACTTCACGATGCTGAACGTGTCCACCTTGCCGCGCCGCTTCAGCGTGGTGTTGTAGAAATCGGCGATGACGCGCTGCATCGCGTCCGCTTTGATGCCCATACCCGTGCCGCTGCCGCTGAACGGCTGTTGATCCGTGCCGTCGGTGTAGATGAAGTCGGGCTGGTATTGATCCACCACGTCCATCATGCGCAAAGCCCATTGCGTGGCATACCACGTCGCGTAAGGCAGGTGATTTGTGAAGACGCCCGGAGCTGGCGGACTCCACGGTGAATGCGCCGCCTTTTCCACGCCCTTGTATTCGCGCAGATCAATGCCGTAAAGCTGGCGCGGATCGTAGCCTTCCCACCATTTGCCTTTGCCATCGGCGAGCGTCAGATGGCCGTCGTAAGGCACACCGGCTTTCGCGCCTTGCTGGTCGCTGCCGAACGCCGTCTGCCACCACCACCAGGTATATTCATGATGGAACGTCACGCCAAAGCGCATCTCTTGGGCGCGGCAGGCTTTCGTCCATTCGCCGATCAAATCGCGCTTCGGACCAAGGTTCACCGAATTCCACGGCTGATAGCGCGAGTTCCACGAATCGAAGTTGTCGTGATGCACACCCTGGATCATCAGGAAGCGCGCACCGGCGTCCTTGTAAATCTCCGTGAGCTTCGCGGGATCAAGCTTCACCGGATTCCAATCGCGCAGGACTTCCTTGTAACCGGACTCCGACGGATGGCCGTATTTTTTGAGATGATTGTTGTAGGCCGATGTGCCGGGCACATACAGCTTGCGCGCATACCAGTCGCCGCTTTCGCCGGCGGCTTGCGGGCCGAAATGCACCCAGATGCCGAACTTCGCGTCACGCAACCAATCGGGTGTGCCGGGATAATTTTTCTCGATCGAGGCCCACGTTGGCTCGAACGGCCCAGGCGCGATGGGCAAATCCAATTTTACTTCCGGCGAATCCTTCAGGTCGCCCAGCGGCACGCTGTCCATCGGACGCGGGACAGGCACTTCCGGAATCGCCGCCAGCTTCGGCCTTTGGCTGGCAACGCAGCCGTTCAGGCTGGCGCTCGCGCCAATGAGTGCGATCAGCAAACTTCTGCGGAGAAGTGCAATCATCGGTTTCTTGGAACGGATCATTGCTTCATCTTGGAAGAATTCTCCCGCCACTGCCAGTAAACAGAATACCGCTGATGATGAACATCGTAGAGCGGGCGAAACACGATCCTCCCGTCAAAAAAATGCGCCCGCGCCTTTCGCTAAGCATTGGGGAATCTCCCCCCGAATCGTTACGAGTGAGGGGTCTCCACGGATTTTTCTTAGTATTCCTTTACATTCTTGTGCAGGGTCGTGATTCTGCTGCCGCTCCGCTATGAAGGCTCCAAGGTTTACCGCACGAAAACCACACCGTTTCGTTTTTGGCATTGCCGTTTTTTCGCTGGCCGCTGCGTTCCCCGCCCTAGCCACCACGCCGCGCGCCCATACCCAGTCATCGACTCCGGTGAGTCTTGGCAGCGCGAATCTCAATGGCATGGCGCTGCCGAACGGGGATTCCAGCGTGGCTTGGTTTGAATGGGGACCGCGCGGGACTTTCACTGAAAATACTCAGCCGATGAACGTGGGCAATGGGAAGGGCGTTATACGGGTCCGCGCAGGAATTTCGAATCTGGTTTTGAACACGGCTTATCAGTGCCGATTGGTGGTGAGTAACGCAGCAGGAATGCATCACGGTGGCATTGACGTTTTCACTACCGGCGACCGGGTTGCCGCGTGGGGCACAACCGTCCCTCCCGGATTGAGCAACGCAGTCGGCCTTGCTGCGGGCGGTGGTTTTAGTCTGGCCCTCAGAGCAGATGGCACCGTGTTGGCTTGGGGAGGCAATGCTCCGGCGGGGTTGAGCAACGCAGTCGCGGTGGCAGCAGGCCGACAACATCGTCTGGCGTTGCGATCGGATGGGACCGTCCTGGCATGGGGCGACAGCTATTACGGTCAGACGAATGTACCGCCGGCGCTGAGCAACGCAGTGGAGATCGCTTGCGGGGTTAACCACAGCATTGGTTTGCGAGCGGACGGAACAGTCCTCGCGTGGGGCTACAATGGCTATAGCGAGTCCGGACAAGCTACAGTGCCGGCTGGGTTGAGCAACGTCGTGGCGGTGGCATGCGGTGAACAGCACAATTTGGCGGTGATGGCCGATGGAACCGTTCGGGCGTGGGGTTACAACTTTCTCGGCCAAGCCACCGTCCCTTCCGGCTTGAGTAACGTTGTCGCGGTCGCGGGCGGTCGTGATCACAGCCTCGCCTTGCGGGCGGACGGAACGGTAGCCGCTTGGGGTTACAACCTCTTTATTACCGAAAGTGGACCCACGGACGTCCCGCCTGGGTTGAGCAACGTGATCGCCGTCGCTGCTCGAGGCAATTCAAGCTTTGCGCTGCAGGCGGATGGGAGCCTGGTGGCATGGGGAGAGGGCGGGGACGTTCCTCCCGGCCTCAGCAACATCGTTCGCATGGTTGCCAGCACCGACCATGTTCTTGCGATTGGCGATTCGCGCCCGCAAATACAAAACCAGTTTGCTCACGGCCCCGCCAATCGTGACCTGGTCATAGCGCTCAAAGGAACCGACCTTAACAGCGACATTCTGAATTTCCGCGTCCTCGCGCTGCCGGCTTCAGGCCAGTTGTATCAATTCAATGGAGGCGTTCGCGGCGCCGCTATCTCCAGCGCGGGCGATGTCGTTGGCGATCTGGAAGGGCGTTTAATATTTGCGCCGGACAGCGACGCCTTCGGAAGTCCCTATGCCACTCTCCAGTTCGTGGCCAATGATGGCCGGCTCGATTCCGACGTGGCAACTGTCACCCTCCACATCCACGCAGCACGCGCATTCACACAATCGGCAAGCCATATCGGCCCCACCCAGGCGACGCTGAACGGCGTGGCGGCGCCCAATACGTTCAGTTCGGCCGCCTGGTTTGAATGGGGGGGACGCGGTGCATACACCGAAGTGACGCCGCCTGAGACTGTCGGTAATGGCACCGGCATCGTTCGGCTGAGCGTCGGCATTACCAATCTGACGGAAGGAGGCGTGTACCAATACCGGTTGGTCGTCAGCAATACCTTCGGTCTCAAACGCGGCGCCGTGCAATGGTTCACCACCGGCAGCAGGATTGCGCAGCTCGGTTATTCCGCGTCGGACATGGACTTGAGCAACGTCGTGGCGGTGGCCTCGGGCAGTCGACACCGGCTGGCGCTGAAGAATGACGGAACCGTGTTCGCGTGGGGCGCAGGCGCTCCCGGACAAACCGGCTACGGAAACTACGGTCAGGCGAGCGTCCCGCCTGGATTGAGCAACGTGATCGCGATCGCAGGCGGGTTTTTTCACAGCCTGGCGCTGCGGTCTGATGGCACAGTGACAGCATGGGGAGGCGACGTCATCTTTGGAAGCATGGCCGCTCCGGCGGGATTGAACGACGTGATCGGGATCGCGGCAGGCTCTCATTACAACCTTGCTCTTCGATCAGACGGGACGGTCGTTGCGTGGGGCTACAATGGCAGCGGTCAAACGAACGTGCCCGCAGGCTTGAGCAATGCAGTTGCGGTTGCGGCAGGTTACGATCACGGCCTGGCGCTTCTGGCGGACGGCACCACTGTTGCGTGGGGCGACAACAGCGAACTCTTGTCGAGTTTACCCGCCGGCTTGAACGAAGTGGTTGCCTTGTCCTCCGATCTGGCTCTGCGTGCTGATGGAACGGTTGTTACATTGGGCATCCCTTCCGGGCAGACCAATCCCCCCGCTGACTTGAGCGATGTTGTATCCGTCGCCGGCTCGAGCCTCGCGTTGCGAACAGATGGGACAGTGGCGGGTTGGGGCCGCTCACACACCTGGGATGATGTGCTGGGCTGGGATTCCATCAGATATGTCGTGTTGCCTGCCGGTCTGAGCAACATGATCGCCATTGCCGGAAATACGGGCTATGGACTCGCTCTCGGCGACGCTCGGCCGCAAGCGCTTCCGCAGACCGTCTTCGGCGGGGCCAACCAGGATCTCATCATCCACCTGAGTGGGTTCGATGCCAATGCGCAGGCGTTGACGTTCCGGATTGGCGCCTTGCCTGCGGTGGGCGCGCTATACCAATGCAACAACGGCGTTCGCGGGCCCGCCATTGCCAGTCCGGACATGTTGGTTAGTGATCCGGCGGGACGGGTGGTTTACGCTCCGTTGCCCAACCAATTTGGCGACCCTTATGATTCATTCAGTGTTTACGCAAACGACGGTTTGCTTGATTCGGTTCCCGCGCCAGTAACGATTCATATCCAGCAGGCGCGCGCGTTCACCCAGTTCGCCACGGACATCCGGCCAACCCGCGCGACCGTGAACGGCATGACGCTGCCCAACAGCTTCGCTTCCACGGCGTGGTTTGAATGGGGAACACGCGGTAACTTTACGAAGATGACAGCGCCGGTCTCGGTGGGTGACGGGCACAGTGTGGTTCGCGTAAGCGAAGTGCTCTCCAATCTTACGGTGGGCGGCACGTATCAATATCGGATCGTGGCAAGTAACAGTTACAGCTTGACGCGCGGCGCAACCCGTCTTTTCACCACCGGCGCGCCCGTAACCGCGTGGGGCGACAACTCCTCAGGCCAGACAAACGTGCCGCCGGGGTTGAGCAACGTGGTTGCGGTCGCGGGGGGAGTTACTCACAGCCTGGCACTCAAGTCGGATGGGACCGTGACTGCATGGGGTGCGCAACCCTACGATGATTACGAGCTGACGACTATCCCCCCGGGCTTGAGCAATGTCGTATCGATTGCTGCCGGCGCAGTTCACAACCTGGCGCTGCTATCGAACGGAAGCGTTGTGGCCTGGGGCGCCGGAGGGCCACTGCAAACCAACTTTCCTCATTACGGCCAATCCAAAGTGCCTGCCGGGCTGAGCAACGTCATCGCTGTGGCTGCGGGATCTTATCACAGCTTGGCGCTGCGCTCGGACGGGTCCGTGACCGCGTGGGGACAAAATGCGCAGGGTCAGACGGATGTTCCTGCGGGGTTGGGGAATGTAGTAGCGATCGCCGCAGGAAGTGTCCACAGCGTGGCGCTGAAAGCAGACGGCACCGTCACGACTTGGAGCATCAGCGAGAAACCGCCATTGGGTCTGCACGACGTGGTGAGTATTTCCGGTGGGGACGACCATGATTTGGCCTTAAAGAGCGATGGGAACGTTGTGCAATGGGGCATGCACTACATTGAAGCGCATTACCCCGGCGGAATAGCGCCGGTCCCCAGCACTTTGACCAATGGTTTGGAAGTGGCGAGCGGGAATTGGCACAGCCTGGCGATGCGGGAAGACGGGACCATCTTTGCATGGGGAGAGAATTATTACGGCCCATTGAATGCCCCGTCAGGATTGCGCCGCGCGGTCGCGATTGCCGCTGGCGGATTTCATAACCTTGCGCTTGGCGGCAACTGGCAGCCGGAGGCGAATCCACAAACGTTGACTGGTCAGGCAGATCAAGACCTGCTGATCCACCTGAGCGGCTTTGATGCGGATGGTGATCCACTGAGCTTCCGCATCTCGCAGTTGCCCGCGGCGGGGACGCTCTTTCAATACGCGTCGGGAGCTCGCGGAACGCCAGTTACGAGTCCAAACACCAGCGTAACCGATGCCCAAGGCAAGGTGATGTTTGCGCCCGCCCCAGGCAGCTCTGGCAGCCCTCTTGATTCCTTCAGTTTTCTGGCCAACGATGGACTGGGTGATTCAGTTCCCGTTGTTGTTACGATCCATGTGTTGCCACCCGCGCCGCAAATGAGCGTCGCGCTTTCAGGCTGGAACTCCAATGGCGTTTTTGAAGTGAACCTTACCGGCGGAACTGGCGCCGTCTACCGCGTTTGGGGTTCGACGAACCTCACTGATTGGGAGTTCCTGGGTACAGCGGTCGAAACCAGTCCCGGTTGGTATCAGTTCGCCGACGTCTTTGCCGCGAACAGGCCCCGGCGTTTCTATCGGGCAGGCCCGCCGTGAGCACGCGTTGATCACCACGAACTCTGGTTCAAACGACCCCACCGCGAAACCGTCCCCGCAATCACGATCTCGCAGATTACTCCCGGAACGGCCTTTCAACTCCCCGCCATTGGCGGGGCCATCCAAATTTAGGCAGAGGATATGTACCGCGTCAATTTGCCGCGGCATCACATCTCCCGGCCCCGTGCACCGGTTTTGATCACCAAGCGCACCATCCAGTCGCCAATGAACCGCGTCCAGAGCTTCCACTCTGGCGTCGCCGAGACCTACCGCAGCAGCTTCGCCTTGCCTGGCGCGTTGAGAAAATTCAACCGGCTCGCGTTTTGGACATGCTGCGGCTGGTCCTGCGGACACAGCCGCGCTCCGTAATAAGAATTCCTGTCAATTCGCGATGACGTCCACTTCGGCGTAGCCGACGTCGTTATTGCCATCGGTGTTTCGCAACGCGCGCAGTTTGATGTAGCGGGCCTTCGCTGGCGCGAACGTTTTCATCTGCCACACGCGGTTGTTCTTGATGTTCGAGAATTCGCCCTTGCTCACCTGCGTCCAATCGGTGTTGTCGGGCGAAACATAAAACTCGTACTCCGCGATCACGCCCAGACCCCATATGCCTTGATCGGGAAAGTATCTGAAGCCGGTCAGCGTCTTCTCGCCGCCGAGATCAATGACCAGATCCGCCGGAAGTCGCGTGCCCCTTGGCTGTTTCCAGGAACTGCCCGGGTTTCCATCGAGGAGTGCGTAAGGCTGGTCGCCCGTGACGCCGACGATCTTCCAGTCTTTGCGGCAAATGTCGAAATTCTCCTGCGCCACCGGACTGGACTTGCCCGTGGCCGGATCGAAAGCAATCGCCCTGGCTTCAACTTTTCCGTCGCCGGTCGGCACGGGTCCGCTGAAGCGCGTGGAATTGGTCGTCGGCGTGGAACCATTGAGGGTGTAGTAGAACTGCGGCCCAACGTCGCCGGAAGCAATCGAGATTTCGCCCTGACGATTGCGCGTGATGAGCGGCGCGTCCAGGATCAGCGGCGCATTGTAAAGTCCGACGGCGGAAATGACCGGAGCAGCCTTTGAGTCGGTGATGTTGAAACGAACCCTGGTCGTCTCGACAACCGGGAAGCGGAGGATGCGCTTGTAGCCGATGGTGCTGCCCTTGGCGACTTCCTTCCAGTTGCCGTCAACATATGCTTCCACCGTAAAACCTTTCACGCGCTGCCCGAGCCGGATGTATTCCTGCGCCAGAAAGCGATTCAACAATGTCGGCTTCTTGAACTCGATGGTGAGCGAGGCCTCATGGACGCTGTCGTCCGTGGCCCAATACGTGTCCTTCTTGTCGTCCACGGCGTTTTGCGGACCGAACTTCTTGGTGTCGCCGCGCGTATTCGACGCTTCCGCTTTTGCCTTCCTGGCCAGGTTCACGGCGAAGGTCTGCTTGACGATCTTGTTCATTTCGATGGCGTGTTTCACGTCGGTGGGATGAATGGTGCCATCCGGCATGATCGGGAAATTGAGCAGGAACGTGCCGTTGCGGCCGATGGAGTTGTAATAGGTATCCAACAACTGCGGGACGGTCTTCACCTTGTCGTCCTCGGCGGGATGATAGAACCACTCGGGCCGGATGGAGGTGTTCACCTCGGCGGGCACCCACGAGTCGCCGCCTTCGAGTCCGTGATGCAGCATGTTCCACGTCACTTCGCCCTTCGCATTCAACGTGCTCCAGTTCATTTCACCGACATAGCCGGATTCCGTGCCGACCCAGCGCAGGTCGCCGCGGTCGCCGCCGTCATTCCAGATGACGATCTTGGGTTGGAGCTTCCGCACGAGCGCGTAAGTGTTCGGCCAGTCGTAATAGGTCTTCGGATCGATCTTGCGATTTTCGTTCGCGCCGCCGTACCAGCCGGTGCCACCGTTCGCGCCGTCGAACCACACTTCAAACACCGGGCCATATTCAGTGAGGAGCTCCGTCAATTGGTTGCGGAAGTAGGTGATGTATTCCGGCTTGCCGTAGTCCGCGCGGTTACGATCCCACGGGGAGAGATAGACGCCGAACTTGAGGCCGTATTTCTTGCAGGCGTCTGCAACGTCGCGAACGACATCGCCTTTCCCATTCTTCCAGGGAGCGTTCTTCACCGAATACTCGGTGTATTTGGACGGCCAAAGGCAGAA
>CAMLLE010000106.1 GCA_946480555.1 uncultured Verrucomicrobia subdivision 3 bacterium | reverse complement strand
TCGGCGATGGTGCCGTTGAAGGTGGTTGCCGCGGATCCATTGATGACCAGCGCATTGGTCGTGGTCGTCGAATTATTCGCGATCAGACCTCCACCGCCCGACAGGCTGGAAACGACAAGCCGATCAGTGGCGACATCCACGATGCCGCCATCGGCGACCAGTTCTCCTGTGCCCAAGGCGTTTTGATTTGCGGCCACGAGAATGCCGTTTTGAACCGTCGTGAGTCCGGCATAGGAATTCGACGCGGAGAGCACCTGGCTGTTCGTTCCAACCTTGGTCAGCGCAAGCGTTCCGGAAGTGTTCTGCAGCCGGCCGGAAAACGTCCCGCCCCGATCGTTGTTTCCAACCGTCAGCACCGAAGTGCCTCCGCCGGTCACGTCCACCGTGCCGGTGCCGACCAGTGCGTTGATGCCGCCGTTCTGGCCATTGAGATCAAGCCGGCCGTTGTCATGAATCGTAACATCGCCGCTGCCAACCGCCGGGAGGGCGTTTGCCGCTGCATATTGGATCGTGCCATTGCTGATCACCGTGCCGCCTGCGTATCCATTCGCCGTCTGGACGACGAGGGTGCCGGTGCCAACCTTGGCAAGCGAAGCAGCGCCGCCCACCTGGCCAGCACCAGTGAAAGTGTAATCTCCTGCGCTGGTATCCACCGTCAGTTGCGAAGGGGCGAGAGTGCCCGCCAGTGTCACGGTGGAGTTCGCGACGCCGGTGGCATTAAACAGCACGGCGTCCGAATTGTTGAAGACGGAGGGCGTGGCGCCATTCAGGAAATTCGCCGTGGTGTTGATGTCCCAAGTGCTGTCAGGATTTCCACCCTGCCAGACCAGGTTCTTGGGCGTGTAAGCGGAAACAACGAGGTCCACATTTCCACCAGCCACTTGGATGGCGGCGATGGTTCCGGCGGCCACACCGCTGCCGCTCATCAGGACAGCGTAGCTTCCGCCAGAGGTCACCGAACCCGAAGCCTGCTGGATCAACCGATAGGTGCCGACGCCGAGCGGGCTGCCCGAGGCGTTGTTCACAAAAAAGGTGTTGCCGTTGAGTGAGAGTGTTCCAGATGCAATGTACAATGCCGGATGCGTAAGATCGCCGCTCGCGCTGGACGGCGTGAACGTGACGTTGACCGCCTTGCCGTCGAGCGTCAGCACGGCCGCAGGATCCATCTGGACCGTGGCGGCGCTGGTGCCGACTGCCGTGCCGGTGCCGCTTCCACCGAATCCCGTCGTGGTCGGCACGAACGGCGTGCCGCCCAAGGGCGCAAGATCAAGCACCGCTCCTGCCGCGACATTTGCATTCGGCCCTGTGCCCAATGCACCATGCGCGGCGATTTGATTGGTTTTGCCGCCAAATGACCATCGTCCGACATAGGTGTTTTCCGTGGCCAGCACAACGGTGCCGGGCCCGGCGGTCTGAAGAACCGTGTCGGGAGCGCCGCCCGAAATGACCCCGCCTACGCCGGCGGACAACACGTCGCTCGCATTCATGGTGTCCAGTGTGGCGGTCGTGCCCACCTGGTTGCCGGCTGCGATGGCGTTCACGCCCACAGTTCCATTGCCGCGGAGCGTTCCGCCATTGCGCAGATTGACGGTCGTCAGATTGGGGGTAATTCCTTCGAGCCGGAGGATACCCGTGTTGGTCACGGTGGCGGCGGTCGCGACGCCGAAGGCGTCCGGGGCCAGCACGATCAACGTGCCTTCGTTGACGTTGATCGGTGAGGCGGCCGGAAACGTTCCCGTGCCGGCGATGATCCACGTGCCGGAACCTTGCTTGGTGATGCCGCCCGTGGCATTGCCGGGGCCTTCGGAGAGGTTCGTGACGATATTGTTTCCGGTGTTCACGCCATCCAGAACAAACCTCGTCGCGCGCGTATTCGCACCGTTGTGCTCGAGAGAATTCAAGGACAAGGTCGCAGCTGGATTGGTTGAGTTGTTGACCAGGTTGTAAACGCCCGCTGTGCTTGACGGGAGGTTCACCAGGATGGGAACCGCAATCACCTGTTTGTTGGTCACCGCCTGGTTCAACCGGATGCTTCCATTGTGACTAACGTAAAGGATGCCTTGGGCGGGCGTCGATGCATCGCGCAATACCATCGGACTGGGCGATGAAATGACATACGCGCCAACGTCGGCGGTGTCGAAGATGATGCTGCCCACACGCCGGCTGCGGCCGTTCACCACCGTGGCGTCGTCAGGAACGATCGGGTTGTTCTCGCCGCCGATGCCATTGAACAGGGGCGTATTAAAAGTGGCGGTGTCGTTGTTGACTGTGTTGTTTCCGGTGTTGTTCACATCGCCCGGAACCGCATTGCCAACCCAGTTGGCTGGCACATTCCAAAGGGCGCTCACCGGCGCGTTCGTCCACGTCTGGCTGGCCGCGAAGGCACCTGGGGCGCCGCCGGCCATGGCGCAGGCCACCAGCCATTTGAAGGAACGTTTCTTTGAAAGAGTCAACGACTGTCGGGTGAGTCGAGATCGCGAGTTTGGGGTCGTCATATAATTAAGTATGGTCTCGGACGTCAAAAGCAGCTCCCAGGCGCAGCAAGATTTCGCCTGCGGGCTGCTTTTCTGAATCGCATCCTCCCAAATCCCTAAACTGTCAGGTATCCCCAGTTGTGATGATCGGTTGGGGCACCCTCGGCGCCTTTGCGCACCAGAGGAAGAAGAACACAGATTTCAGGAATGCATCCGATCAAACAGGAGCAACTGCCTGACGGAACCATCGCCGTGCATGTGGAGGTAGTTCCAAATTCAAAAGCGAACCCGTCAGTGATTCGATTTCACAACATCAACGGCGCCTGGCGCATGTCAGATTTGTAAGCCCGGTAGGGCAAAGCTGCCGCTTTGCCCTATCTATTTCTAATGCGTTCGATTGATGCGAGGCGAGGAATGCTCGTATGGCACAAGCGGAAAATATGGGGCGGAGCGGCAGCTCCGCCGTACCGATCTCAAGGTAGGGCTGCGCTGCCGCGCAGCCTCATTCAACGCCGGCCCAAGCGCTCCAGCAGCTTGGCGTGGATGCCGCCGAAGCCGCCGTTGCTGAAGACGCAAATCACATCGCCGCCTTGCGCGTGCTTCACCACGTGGGCAACGATCGCATCGGCGTCCGCGAGGTAGGCAGCAGGTTTGCCCGCCGCTTTCAAATCCTGCATTAGCTTTTCCGGATTCAACCGCTCGTCCGCGGCCAGTTGTTCCAGACGCGCGACTTCAGCAATGACCACCGCATCGGCATCGGCGAAGGACTGGGCGAGTTCGGATTGAAAAACCTTTCGTCGCGTCGTGTTGCTGCGCGGCTCGAAAATCGCCCAGAGCTTCTGCTGCGGATATTTGATTCGCAACGCGCTCAGCGTTTCGCGAATCGCGGTCGGGTGATGCCCGAAGTCGTCAATGATCGTCACGCCGCCAGCAATGCCTTTGATTTCCATCCGGCGCTTGATTCCCTTGAACGTGTCGAACGCGGATTGGATTTGTTTGTTGGAAAGCCCGCAGTGTTTGGCGCAGCCGATCACGGCGAGCGCATTCCGCACGTTGAGTTCGCCCACCATGTTCAGGTGAAACTTGAAGCTGGGAATTTCAAACTCCGTCGCCGTGGGGCCGTAGCGGATGTTGAACGCGTTCACCGCATAATCGCCGCCGAGTCCAAAGCGTTTCACCGGGCAATGCGTCACGTTCAACAGCTCCCGCAGATTCGGATCGTCGCCATTTCCCAGCAGCAATCCGTTGCGCGGAATGAGGCGGAACAGGTGCGAGAAGGATTTCTTGATCGCATCCAGGTTCTCAAAAATGTCGGCGTGATCGAACTCCAGGTTGTTCGCGACGACGACTTCCGGCAGGTAATGAACGAACTTGCTGCGCTTGTCGAAAAACGCGGTGTCATACTCGTCGCCTTCGATGATGAACCATTCGCTGTCAGTGAAGCGCGCGCCTTGTGAAAGGTTGTTCGGGATGCCACCGATGAGGTAGCTCGGGTTCAGCCCGTTGTGTTCGAACACCCACGTGAGCAGGGAAGTCGTGGTCGTTTTGCCATGCGTTCCGGAAACGACGATGGAGCGTTTGCCGCGGATGAAAAATTCCTTCAGCAGCTCCGACAGGGAGCAATAGCGGAGCTTGTGATCGAGCGCGAATTCGGCTTCCGGATTGCCGCGCGAAATGGCGTTGCCGATCACAATCAGATCAGGCTTGTGGGCGAGGTTGCGTTCGGAATAGCCGTTCATCACCGGAATCTGCCGCTCGGCCAGGAATGTGGACATCGGCGGATAGACGCTTTGATCCGAGCCCGTGACTTCAAAACCCTTTTCCTTCATCGCCACCGCCGCCGACGCCATGGCCGTGCCGCAAATGCCGACGAAATGAACTGATCGAACCGAAAGCAACATAGTCGCGCGAAGATAGGGAGGCGGGGGGAAATGCAAAAGCGGAAATCGGGAAATGCGGGAAAGCGGAAACTCAAGAGTTCTGAGCCACAGATGGAACACAGATGAAGCGGCGCCGATCCATGAAAGCCCTCTCTCTGGAGCTTCTCCGATCTGAGTTCAATCTGTATTTCATCTGCGGCCGAAAAATATTTTTCCACCGCTTCCGAGGAGGAATCGATTTTGGCGCCCGGCGGTCGATCTTTTGGTTTGCATCAACACCCATGGCTCCGTAATAGTCGCGATACTCCACTCGGAACGATGATCGCGGTGCTCCTTTGGCCTTTCATCGTTCAAAACGGCTGCGGTTCCCTCATCGCACCGTTGATCCAAGCCAACAGATCAGTAGATATGAAAACGAAAGCGTTGTTGTCGCTGGCGTTTGCCGGCGTTCTTTCAAGCCCTGTTTGGATTTCCGATGGCCGCGCTGCCAGCGCGGAGATTCTGGAAAGCTACATCGTGGAGGACGAGTTTGGCTCAGCCGGCTGGCTGGGGCTGCAGTTGCAGCTGCCAGTCGAGCATTTCGTCCGCATCGAAGGCACCACCAACCTCACCCATTGGTCCGCAGCCACCGATCCAGTTCTGAGCTGGAACACGCAACTGGAATTGAACGTGCCCATGGAAGCGGATTTCCCCGAGCGTTTCTTCCGCGTGTCATCGTGGCCGGCACCGGTTGCTTTTGCCAAGGAAGGCGGCTTGTATCGCCTCGATGTGACCGGTCCGATCGCGACTCACGACCTGCTCGGTTATCTGGCGCGCAAAACCGGTTCCGATCTGTTTCTGACGGATTCCGAAGACATGGACGATCCGATCCAGCCGGGCGTGTTCCGCGGCGGCGATCTCGAAACCCTGCTGGGACAGGTGGGTGTGCGCACATGGACGCCGGCGTTTGAAAAGGATGATCCTTCGCTCGCCGATTTGTTTCCGAATGAACCGCGCGATCAGAAAGGTCTTTTGCCAGACACGAACCCCGGCAAGGGCGAAATCGATGATGGCTGGAACGGAGACAACATCCGCGAGATTCCAAATGAAGGGCCGCCCGATCCGGAGCCGAATCCCAATGCCGACATGAAGCTCGTGATCGACATTCCAACGCTGCCGCCGGGAACTCCGCCGGACCCGCCGAATCGTCCCGAGCCTGGCAAACATCTGCGGGTGGCGCTGGAATTCTTTTCGAATGGCCAGGTGAATCCGCTCACTGCATTTGAAGTGGAAGGCGGCGCGACATTGCCCGAGCCATTCCCGCTGCCGGATTTGGGATCGACCATCTGGGTCGTGCGCTCGCCCATTGGTGCGCCGAACGAGCCCGGCAACATCCTTTACATCGGCACCGGTCCCGATCCATTGACTGAACGCTCCTACGATCCGCCGTTCCGCGGCTCCCACGGATCCGGCCAGGCGCCCAGCGGCGTGTTGCGTCTGCCCGTTCCAGTGCCGGACAAGGAGGGCACGCCGATTCTGGACGACCTCACACTCGAGGTGTTTCGTTACTCGGAATTCGCCGACATCGATGTGCTGACGCCAACAACCTTCCTGCGCAATGAAAACAGCTTCAAGCGCATCTCCGTGCTTTACGACACAAACATCGTGCAGCTGCTGGAGGATTCGAAGACGAACCACACGCATTTGCGCGCGCAATTCGGCCACACCACTTCCACGCTCACGCAACTTCATTACAGCGGGCCGCGTTCGAAGAAGTTCAATTTCGTGATCGTGGGCGACGGCTTCCGCAACACCGCTGCCGACCAGAACGCCTTCAACAACTACGTCAGCAATGTCGTGATGAACCAGCTGTTCAGCCAGGACATTCATCCTGAAATCATGAATGCGATGAACGTGTTCCGCATCAACACGATCTCCGCTGACTCCGGCGTCACGCAGGTGGATGGCAGTGGCAACGTGACGACGGCGAGAAACACGGCGCTGATGTTCCGCTACAGCGGCGTGTGGAACCGGTGCTGGATGGAGTTGACGCCATTCTCGCTGTTCCCGCTCGAATTTGGCTCTGAACTCCGGCTCGCACTGGTGCTGAACGAACACGTTCCCGAAGCGGACATGGTCGCGGTGGTCTTGAATGAAACCAGCGGCGGCGGTTGCGCGCGCGGCAGTCATTTCGCCGTAACGCTCGGCTCAGGCTGGGGAACGTTCGCGCACGAGTTCGGCCACAATCCCGGCGGCCTTGGCGATGAATATCAGTGCAACCAGGGCGCTGCCGGTTGCGGCTCCTACACCGGCGGCCAGCCTGGCGCGCCGAATCTCGACAACACCACCTCGCGTGCAAACGTGAAGTGGAGCAGCTGGATTCCGTCCTGGCGTCCCGTGCCCACCGCACAGGCCAACATCGCTGACAACCAACAGGACGTCGGCATTTTCGCTGGTGCCACGATCGGCTCGGGCCAATGGTGGACCGGCATTTACCGTCCATCCTGGCGCGGTCGCATGAACAACAACACGCCCGTGAACAATCCCGTTGGTTATACGCGCGTGCGCGACAACTTCCGCCCGCGTCAGGAAGGCGACTTCCGCAAAACCGCCGTCGGCGATTTCAACGGCGACGGCCGCGACGATGTGGTGATGATCGATGATCGCCAGATTTCGCTGCATCTGGCGGATGATCGCAACGTTGGTGCGAATGACCCGGTGAAAGGTTCGCCGCCGCGCAGCGTCACGGGCGTACTGGAACCCACGTGGTTCAACACCGGACCGCTTTGGAACGCGGGCAAGAGCTGGCTCTGGATCACGCGCAAAAGCGACATTCTTTTGCCAGCGGACTTCAACAATGACGGCATGGACGACCTTTACGTCATCAACCTCGTGGATTGGGCGCAGCCTTACGTCTGCATGTTACGCTCGTTCGGAGATCGGTTCGAACCGGTTTATATTTACGCGACGAGCCTGCCCGGTTGGACGATGACATCCGGTGACGAGTTCTATACGGGCGACATCGATGACGATGGCCGGATGGATCTGATGGTGTTCAACGGCAAGAACTGGATCATGCCGTATTTCCTGTTGAATCGATCAACTGGCAGCAGCCTGCAATACGTGCGGCGCTATGACCAGTTTCTCCCGGTTTGGGAGATGGGCCGGAACGAGAAGTTCCTCATCGGCGATTTCAATGACGATGACCGCGACGACCTGGCCGTCATCGACACGGCAAGCTGGGCGCAGGTGCATCTGCGCACTTACGCCTCGGTGCCCGGCGGGCTGAGTTTGCGTGATCGCTTCTACGGCACGATCACCACAGCTGGTGGCGGGAACTTCTGGCAGATGCGCCGGAAAGACGTGCTGCACGCGCTCGACTTCGACAACGATCGCATGACTGATCTCGCGATCTTCAACGGCTTCGATTGGGGTCCGGTTTACCTCGGCATGATGCGCGTCGTGAACGGTGACATCATCCCACAAAAGCGCTATGACAATTCCGTGAATCATCTGCCCGGCTGGCAGATGCAGCGGTCAGATCGATTCAAATCAGCCGACGTGAACGGCGATGGCCGCGATGACCTGTCGGTTTACAACGCGGTGAACTGGTCCACGCAATACCTGGGAATCCTGCGCTCAACCGGCGGCGGCAATCTGCAGGGCACCTGGCAGGATGATTGGATCGGCGGTTGGAACCTTGGCTCCGGCGACGGCTTCCACGTGTCTGACTTCCGCGGCGGTGCCGGATGGGACGACTTGTTTGTGTTCAATAAGGACTGGTTCGGACTGCTCCGCAGCCATTCGAATCATTACAAGCTCGAAGCCATTTATCCCAAGTGGTTCCACAACCACCGCTACCATCCGAACGGGCTTTGGTAATCCGCTGAACTGAGCTTCAGCAAGAACGCAACGCAACGGGACGAGCCGCGAGGTTCGTCCCGATTTGGTCTTTAGAGCGGTTACCAGAAGAAATTTCCGACAACCGCGGAGACGCGGAGACGCGG
>CAMLLE010000105.1 GCA_946480555.1 uncultured Verrucomicrobia subdivision 3 bacterium | reverse complement strand
TCCCAAGCGGACCCGGCGTTTACTTGTTCTGCGGACCAAACGAGGGCGTGCTTTACGTTGGAAAAGCTCGCAACCTGCGTCGGCGTCTTTCCTCATATCGGGTGGCCAATCCCGAGCGGCATCTGCGGCGGATCATTCGGTTGCTGAATCGCGTCACGCGGATTGAGTGGGATGAGTGCCCGACGGAATTCGCGGCCTCCTGCCGCGAAGAGCTGTTGATCGCCGTCCTCCAACCCCGTTTCAATTTTGCGGGGAAAGTGTGGCCTCGGAGTGACATTTAGCGCCCCACGGGACGGTTCTCCTCGGAAAAGAATATTTCAACAATCTTCATCGAGCCCCTTGAAGCCCCTCTTGCATGGGGTAAACTACCCGGAATTTTCGAACGAGTATCGATAGTGAATAGCAGAAATTTCTCCCGTCGGCGTTTTCTGACCCTTGGTTCCGTTGGTCTGTGCGGTGCCTGGGCCGGTGCTTCAAACATCCTCCCCGCACGCCTGGTGCGCGGGTTTATCGAAGAGTCTCAGCGCACGCTGCTGACTCCGGCCGCTGTTCCACAGCCTGAACTCTGGAACCCAAACACGATCACCGCGGCATGGATCGGCCACGCTTCGATTCTGATCAACTTTTACGGCGTCACGATCCTCACCGATCCGGCGCTGTTCGACCGCATTGGCGCGGATACGCCGTTCGGCACCATTGGTCCCAAGCGGTTGGTCCAGCCCGCGCTCACGGCGAAGCAACTACCACACATCGATATCGTCCTGCTGTCGCATGCGCACATGGATCACCTCGACCCCGCATCGCTCCGGTGCCTGCCAGCCCGCACACACGCGGTCACCGCGCGCGACATGTCCGATCTGCTGACCGACATGAAGTTTAAGAAGCCCACGGAAATTTCCTGGGGCGAACGCAAGACTATCACGACAATCAACGGTGATGTGGAAATCGAAGGATTCGAAGTGAAGCACTGGGGGTCGCGTTGGAAATACGACAAGGCGCGCGGCTACAACGGCTACATTCTTTCTCGCAACGGGAAGAAGATCCTGTTCGGCGGCGACACCGCATATACAGAGAACTTCGCTGCTCTCCGCACCAAAGGCCCCTTCGAATGCGCCATCATGCCGATCGGTGCTTACGATCCCTGGATCTTCGCCCATTGCTCACCCGAACAAGCGGTGCAGATGGCGAACGAGGCAGGCGCCCACCATTTCCTTCCGATGCACTTCAACACGCTTCCATTTGGTCGCGAAGGAATGGTCGAACCGTTGGAACGCATGGACGCCGCCATCGAAGCCGAACGAATCGGCTGGCGCAGCGTGGGTCAGACCTTCTGCCTGGATGCGAAATACAAGCCGCAGGCGGTGGCTTGATTGCGGCCAAACCGGGTCAGGCCAGCTCCGGCGCTTTGCGGAATCCGTCCAGCCAATGAAATAAACACAGGACCGGATGCTGCCACAACATGCGCGGTCCCGCATAACGCATGATGACCTTGACCTGTTCGCGATGCTGCTTCTGGTAACAGTGCACCGGACAATTGGCGCAAGTCGGTTTCTCTGAGCCGAACCGGCACCGTTCCAGTCGATTGGCCGCGTAGTCGCTGAATTTCTGGCATGCCGGACACAAGCCTTCGCTGCCCCCGTGGGTTCCACGGCAGTAGATCCGGATCATTGCCGCCATCGTTTTCCATTCACGCGCCAGCCGGCGATCGGCGAAGCGCGATGAATGATCGTCCGCCACCGTTTCCGCTGGTCCGTTCAAATCAGCAATGCTCGTTTCGGTTGTCACGGCTCCAATCTGCCTCACGCACGAGGCGGCCGCTTTGACGCGGGTCAATGCGCCGGGAAATGGCGCGCATTCCAAGGACGCGTCTCGATCGCAAGTCCGCCTGCGCATGGCAGCTTTTCCCGCCTGCCGGTTCACCGGAATTTCCAATCCCACGTTGCAGAACAACCGCTGCTGAAATGCGCCACGCTGGACGGGGTGAAAATTCGGTGGAAACTTCCGCTGGATTTGAGGCAAATTAGCCACATGACGCAAATGGAACCTGCGACTCCCACCGTCGCTCCCATCGAGGAAATCCAGCAGGGCTGGCACGATCTGCAGCTTCGGGTGAAACAGCTGGAGGTTGAGCGCAACGTCCTGGAGCAGGAAAACAAATCGCTCCGATCCCTGCTCGAACGCGTCATCGAGCATCGCCAGAAATCCCACGGCGAACTCATCCTCCTGCTCACCGGCCTCGTCAGCAAACTTCCCATCAACGACATCGGAATCGTTGTCTCGAAACTCGTCGAGCACAATGCCCATGTCAGCGAAGTCTGCGCCGTGCTGGCAAAGGGCAAGGTTGATTCCACCCTGCCACAGCCCGCCGTCCTGAAGGCACTGGATCAAACGAAGCGCGATCTCTCCAATGCCCTCAAGCCGCTCGTGGATGAATTGATCCGCCTGGAAGCTCCGCTTGAGAAGGAACTGCTCAACGCGCTGCCCGCCAGCCCGGTCACGTTCTTCTCGCCGCGTGCCGTGCGCGCCACGCGTTGTTACATCAAAGGCCAGGTGCCGCGCGAACGAATCGTGCGCGAATTCGGTGAAGGTGCGTTGATCTTCTTCAACGACATGACCACCGACAAGAAGCTGAATCCAAATCCGAAGCCGGACGAAATCGTCCTCGCGTTCAAGAGCGACTTCGAAAGCTTGCTCCAGCAGAACAGCGCCGCCGCCGGCGGCAAGGCCGATCAACTCGCGGACCTTTACCGCCGCGTGCAACGCAGCAAATCCGGCGATCCTGCGCGCGCCCAGCGCCATGCGTTTCAAAAGCTCACCTTCCTGCTGGACCTGATCCACTACTACGACAATCAAAGCACGGAAGCGCCCGACGTGATCTTCGCGCAACGCCTGCCGGTGTTGATCGAACAGCTGGTGATCGCCGGCCCTAACGATCCCCTGGACGAGAAACTGATCGAACAGGCAGAAGCGTTGCTCGCGTTTGTATTGAATCCCGATTACCGCCAGGCCGTGGTCAACAACCTCGGCAAGGCGGGCGGCATCGGACGCACGCTGCGTTATGTGCTGACATTACGTTCGCAGAAGATGCCGGCGTCGGACGACATCATGCACAATGTCATTCCCGAGTTTGTGAAGCATCTCATTCCGCAGCAGAGCTCGCCACAGCCAGGGATGCTTGCGGCAGTGTTGCGTTTGATCAATGCCGACATGCAGCGGCTGGTCGTCCGCGCAATCATGGACACGGATCGCCTGCGCAAGGACGATGCAGAAATTCTCGGCAAAGCCGTGGGCCGCGAGCTGGGCCTGACTGGCGTCGATCAGTTGAAGCCGGAGCTCACCATCACTCCGGAAATGGAGCGGCAGCTTGCCTGGGAGAAGATCAAGACCCTGATCACGGATCGCAACGAGCCAGGCATCATTGCGAACGCGATGCGAAATCGGCTCCACGCGAAGTATGAAGCCGACGAGATCAAGCAAAGCTGGGTGACACTGACCGAGGCCGATCCGA
This sequence comes from uncultured Verrucomicrobia subdivision 3 bacterium, assembly GCA_946480555.1. Next base: position 4,838 of record CAMLLE010000105.1, on the reverse strand, counting down.
TCTCATTCATACGCGTTTTCTGCCAGCTGCCTTATCTACCCGACGGCAGCACGGATCCAGTCGCCCGCGCGATCATGGAAACGTATGTCAGCCGCCTGACGCACGAGAAGTACGCCGCCACCTACACCAAGGTGATGAACAGTCTGAAGAACATGTTCAAAGCCAATCCCAACAGCCCGACGCTGCTGAACTTTGTCGCGCTGGTGAAATGGGTGGACGTGGAAGCGGCGAACAAATTGAGCTCTGACATTGGAATGCTGGCGCCAGCTTGAGCCCCGCTGCATTCCGATTCAGCGCGCAGCTCGCGAGCGTGATCTCTGCGGAGTGGCAAAACTTCCCCGGAAGATATTTCCCAAAAGGAATTCCTTCTTGGCGACTTGCCCTTCTGCGTTGAAACCGCCCTCGACTACTGGCCGTCCGCGCTCGACGACGCAGCTTTGACGCGATCAACCGTTTCCAAGAGCTTTTCCCGCGTGAACGGTTTCTGAATCACCATCGTGCCGTCCGTTCCAGCGGATGAATCGGTCTGATCTTCAGAAAGGAAGATCATTTGCACGTCCGGCTTGGTTTGCTGCAACTGCGCAGCGAGATCAATGCCTGTGACGCCTTCCGGCAAATCCGTCGCTGTTATCACAAGCTGGATTTGCGCCGACTGACGTTCCCAAAGCAGCAAGGCCAGCGCGCTGCTGTCGGCCTCAATGACGCGATACCCCTGCCAGTTCAATGCCGTTCGTGCGGTGGCCCGCGCGCGATCATCCGGTTCCACCAGCAGGATCGTTCCGTCGCTGCGTGGCATGATGCGCGTTTCTGTGTGAGCAGCTTCTTTGACGACGGCGCAAGGCAGGAAAATCCGGAACTCCGTGCCGCGCTGTTCCTCGGAAGTACATTCCATCCAGCCGCCATGTTGCCGCGCAATACCGAAGCAACTCGCCAGTCCAAGGCCAAGTCCATCCGGCGCGTCTGAACTCACAAACGGCTCGAACAGCCGCGCCTGCACGTCCGGCTTCAGTCCAGGCCCATTGTCGCGCACACAAACGCGAATGAACTCGCCGCCTGGCATATTGGTGAACGGGTTCGCTTCCGAGCGCACCGCGCTGGTGCTCACCGTGATCGTGCCGCGGCCCGGAATGGCGTCGCGTGCATTTAAAACGAGGGTAACAAACAGATGCTCCAACAGCCGGGAATCCGCTGAGACAGTTGCAACATACGAACCAAAAGCGTTCTGCAGAATGATGCGATCACCAAGCAATCGCGCGAGCATCGGATTCAAATTTCGCAGAAACGCATTCACATCGATCGGCTGCGGCTGCAACGGGTGACAACCGCCCACGGCGAGCAGCTGTCGGCTCAAATGCGATGCCTTCGCGGTTGCGCCGGAAATCTGTTTCACGTGCAAAGACAATTGCGGATCATTCACGCGCGACAGGACTGAGGCGCTGGATTCAATCTGTGCCAGCGCCGTTCCAAAGGCTTTGCCCAGAGCACCGCTCACTTCCGTGATGGCCGCAAGCTTCTCGATTTGCACGCGCTGATCCTCGCGTTGCTGCAAGCTGGTCATGTCGTTGAACACCAGCAGGCGCGCCGGAATCTCGTTGAAATCAAAATCCACGCCGCTGAGTTCCAGGGTCAGCGTGCATTCCAGGGAAACGATCACTGGCCAGACGCCGAACTGACGCGGGCTGGCGCAGGTCTCTTGAAGTTGCGCATTGAAGCCGGCCGCGTGTTCGGCGGAAAGAAAATGCTGCAACGCGGCCGTGGTCGAGGTGTCCGGCGCCAGGCCGAACTTGTGCAACGCGGCGTCGCTCAACATGACAAAGCGCCCGGTGCGGCGATCCACAATGGCCATCGGCTGCGGATTGGATCGGAAAAGAAATTCATACTGAGCCACCGACAGCGCGAGCACCTGTTCGCGCTGTTTCAGCACCGCCACTTCCCCGCTGAGGCGGAGTCTGGTTTTCGTCAGCTGCTCGGTTTCGCCTTTCCACAGCTGCTCGGTTTCGCTGCGGAGTTTCTGTTCGGCTTTCAGCGAGCGATCACGCTCGCGGCACAGGATTTCGAGATGTCCCATGCCAAGCACGAGGAAGATCGAGCCGAGCGCGAGCGCGGCGTTGGCCGTGAGTTCCGGCGCGAGGGGAATCCGAAATACATTCAACGGCATCGTCAAATGGAGCAGTGCCAGGCAGGCGAATGATGTCACGATGAACCAGCCCACGCGCCGCGCACCAAACTGGCGGACGAGGCGGAATGCGTAGGAGGGAACGATCAACTGAAGGACACCAGCAACGATTCCAAACACGGTCATAAATCAAACGCCTGCACGGCCAATTGCACTGTGTCCACAAGCCAGTCAGGGCCAGGCTGCAAACGGGACGACGTCTTTTCGGAAACCTGTTTCCGATGACGTTCACTCCCGGCGCAGGTGTGAACACGGCGCGTTGCCGGCAGAAGGATTTTAGCAGCAATCAGACCACGCACGGCGCGCGCGATGCGTGGTGCGTGAGGCGCAGCAATGCCGTTTGTTCCCTCTTCCTGGGTTGAGGGGAAACGAAGCGCTCACCGCCCATCGACGCTGAATTTCAATGGCAGTCAATCGATGGGGTGGTGGCTCCGCGATGCTGACTGAATCCGTCTCCATCCGGCGGTCAAGAACAGCTGGTCCCCGCATTTTCCCTGCTGCAAGGGAGTGATCCCGTTTCGCGAGGGTTTCCGGCGAATTTTCGTGAAGAATCATCGACCCAATTCTTCGCAACCGTTATTGAGTCTTCGTGCCTCACAACCTCGATCTCATCCTGACGCTGACGGGCGGCCTGACTGCTGCCCTGATCTTCGGATTCATTGCCCAGAAATTGAAGCTCTCTCCGATCGTGGGTTACCTGCTGGCGGGGATTCTGGTCGGGCCCTTCACACCTGGCTTCGTAGCGGATCAAAACCTCGCAGCGCAGAGCGCGGAGATCGGAGTGATTCTCCTCATGTTCGGTGTCGGGCTCCACTTTCATCTGAAGGACTTGATGGCGGTGCGGCGCATCGCCATTCCCGGCGCGATTGCCCAAATCGCCATTGCGACGTTCCTCGGAGTTCTCGTGACGAAACTGCTCAATTGGACCTGGTCGGCAGGCGTGGTGTTCGGAATTGCGATTTCGGTCGCAAGCACCGTGGTGTTGACGCGCGTGCTGAGCGACAACCGGGTGCTGCACACGCCCACCGGGCACATCGCGGTCGGCTGGCTGGTCGTGGAGGACCTCTTCACCATCCTTGTGCTGGTGCTGTTGCCGGCGATTCACGGATCGGCGGGCCAATCCTCACAAGCTGGTCTGTGGAGCACTCTCGGCATCGCGCTAGCAAAACTCACGTTCCTGATCGTCTTCACGTTTACCGTCGGACAAAAGCTGATTCCGCTTGCGCTCGGATACGTTGCCCGCACGGGCTCGCGTGAATTGTTCACTTTGACGGTGCTGGTCCTCGCGCTCGGCATCGCGGTTGGAGCGGCGAAATTCTTCGGGGCGTCGATGGCCTTGGGCGCATTCCTCGCGGGAATGATCGTCGGCCAATCCAGCTTCAGCGCGCGCGCAGCCTCGGACGCCTTGCCGATGCGCGATGCGTTTGCAGTTCTCTTCTTTGTCTCCGTCGGAATGCTGTTCGATCCAAATGCCATTCGCGAAGGCTGGCTCTTGATCCTTCTAACGCTCGGAATTGTGCTGATCGGGAAACCAATCACCGCGGCGGTTGTCGTCCTGGCGCTCAAGCGTCCGTTGCGCGACGCCCTGGCAATCTCGGTAGCCCTCGCGCAGATCGGCGAATTCTCGTTCATTCTGGCAAGCCTGGCATTGAGCCTGAAGATCATGCCTGAGGCAGCGATGAATGCGCTCGTCGTTGCGTCTGTGATTTCGATCACTCTGAATTCAATGCTCTACAAAGGCATCGAGCCGTTCGTGTCGTGGCTGGAACGACGCGGCTGGGTGAAGGGTCCGCAGTTCACGCCCCCGCCTGCCGGCACATTTCACAAAGATCCGTCGCGCGATCTGGTCATCGTGGTGGGTTACGGACCCGTGGGCAGGACGGTGAGCCGCATCCTGACCGAGAACAACGTCCAGCCCGTCATCATCGAGATGAACATCGACACGGTGCTCGAGTTAAACGCGGCGGATTTGCAGTCGATCTATGGCGATGCCGCCAACATCGAGATCCTCCGCAGTGCAAAGGTGGAACAGGCGGCGGGCCTCGTGATTTCCACTCCACTGCCGAACGCCACCGAAGTGATTAAAGCCGCGCGGGATTTGAATCCTCACGTGCGAATCCTGAGCCGCACAACCTACCTGGCGCAGGTTGAGGGGCTGCGGCAGGCAGGCGCTGATGCCATTTTTTCGAGCGAAGGCGAAGTGGCTCTTTCAATGGCGGATTATCTCATGGAACAACTCGGCGCCACCGATGAGCAAATCGACCGCGAACGAGACCGTGTTCGGAAGGATTTGTTTCACAGTTCGTGAATCTCATTTCGCGCTGGAATGCGAGAAGTCGATGCGCTTCGTGGTTGTCTTTGATTTCAAAGAGCAAAACTTGACGTGAGTTGGAGCGAAATCTAGTTTGTCTACCGGTCGGTGGTCATAGCTCAATGGTAGAGCCCCAGATTGTGGTTCTGGATGTTGCGGGTTCGAGTCCCGTTGGCCACCCCATCCTCCCTTTCTTGGCGTGTACCTTCTTTCTTATTCGGCTGGTTGATTGATGCCGTTTTTTGCAATTGAAGTCTTCGAGGATTGCGGATTTCCGATTGCCGATTTCGGAAAACCCAACTGCCGCGGCCAACTTTCACTACTGAAGAGTGAATACGGAAAACTTCGGAC
>CAMLLE010000104.1 GCA_946480555.1 uncultured Verrucomicrobia subdivision 3 bacterium | reverse complement strand
ACCTCATCCGCGCCGTCGAAATCGTAGGCAACAATCGGCTTTCCGGCCGCGAGCGCCTGTGGCAAGGCGCGGGAAAGCGCTTCGCGATACGACAAATGCGCGACGCAATCCGTCGCCGAGACAAAATCCGGAACCGCCTCCGGTTTCACCAGGCCGCTGAAGACCACGCGATCTTGCAGGCCAAGCGCGCGGACTTCAGATTCCGTTTCAGCCCGCAGGGAACCGTCGCCGATGAACAGCACCTTCGCGTTTGGAACTTCCGGCAGCAGCGCTTTCACGGCGCGCAGCAAATCGCCATGCCCTTTCAGCACGGTGATGCGGCCAATTTTGCCGATCACGAAATCCTCCGGACTGAATCCCAGCTTCGCGCGGAGAGCGTCCCGCCGGGGTTGATCCTGAAAAGCGCGGACGTTGAAGCCGCTGAAGACGCGCGTGTACATTTCCGGCCGGCCGATTCCCGCTTGCAGATACAGCTTCGTCATCGCGTTCGCGGAAACGAAGAAGTGATGCGTGAAGCGCGCGGCGTAACGTTCCGCCGCAGTGAAAACGGCGTTGGCCAGCCGGCCTTGGAACGGTCCGAACGACGGCCCGTGAATGTGATGAATCACGATCGGCACGCGCGCTTTCGCCGCGGCCATTCGTCCGAGAATTCCAGCCTTGCCGCTGTGCGTGTGAACGATGTGGGGTCTGGTTGTCTGGAGAATTCGCGTGAGCTTCCGCAGCGCGATGGAGTCCTTCCACGGATGCACGGGGCGGACAAGCTCAGGAACAACCGTCAGCAAACCGGGAATGCCTGCGACGTCCGACTCCATGGAGCCTTCCGGTCCGATCGAAGGGCCGGAAATCAGCTTCAGTTCGAAGCCGGGCTGCTGCCGGAGCCCGAGAACGGAAGTGACGGTGTTTTCCTGCGCGCCGCCGATGACGAGCCGGGTGATGACGTGGGTGATGCGCATTGCGCGCACGGATCATGGGTTTTCCGCGGGCGCCTCTGCGGGTGTGGGATTCCGCAGTGCGTTAATCCGCTGGCTCAGGTCGCGCGCCTGGGGCGCATCGACCGGTGTGTTGCGCAGCGCGATTTCCAGATGCTGGATCGCGGCATTGGTGTTCTGCCGACGCAAGGCCAGCTCCGCGAGACCCAGGTTCACGTCGTTTGAATTTGGGAAGATTTTGGCAAGCTGCTCGTAATCCCTGGCCGCTTCATCGATCTGGTTGTTGTTAAGCAAGGCGAAGGCGCGATAAAGCTGCGCGCCGTAGTTGGTGCTTTGCAGCGAAAGTGCGCGTGACAGCGGCTCCAGCGCGTCTGACCAACGGCGCAGCTGGATGTTGATGACGCCTTTGTTGACCAGCGTTGGCACATCGTCGGGGCGAAGCTTGAGCAATTGATCCACCGCGAGCAATGCATTGGTGTGGCTGCGGAAGATGCTGGAAATCTGGAGCGCGGTGGTGACGGTCTGCAGATCTTTCGGGTTTTCCTCCAGCGCCCGGCGGACCAGTGCGTCGGCTTCCTCGATCCGTTTCGCCACGTAGAGTGCGCCTGCCTCAGCCTGGAGCAAATCGATCTTGCGAATTCCAACCGCCGCAAGGTCCTCGGTGCGGTTGCGAAGAATGGAAAGCAATTCGCTGGCTTTGTCCGGCATCTGGTTGATGACGTAAAGGCGCGACATCCAGAAGGCTACCTGCAGGTTGTCCGGAATGGTTCGGTAAACGCGTTCGACCAGTTGTCCGGCCTGACGGTAGTTGCCGCCTTGTGCGAGGCTCATTCCGAGCGCAAAGCAGAGCGTGGGATCGTCGAAGGGCCCGGTATCGCGCAGCACCTGCTCCCAATTGCGGTAGCGACCGAGTTCATCCTCGAGATCGTTCAACGGGCGCAGTTCCACTTTCCTGCCCGCCTGCAATTCGCGGTTGAACGCCAGGCTCTTTTCCGCGGCGATGTTGTCCGGGAAAAGTTCCAGCGCAGACCGGAAATGCGCCTCCGCTTCCTTGAGCCTGCCCGCGCGCTGGAGCTTCACGGCCCAGAGATTCTCGAACTGCGAATAATAGCTGCCAAGGACGACCGCGGTGGCGTTGGGCTGGAACGAAAGCTTGAGTCTGGCGTAGAGGCGGTTGAGGAATGAGACTTCATTCGTCACGGGGGGCGGAGCGATGAACGGAATGAGCCTCTCCAGTTCAGTCCGGTGTTCTTTCCAGAACTGCTCGTTTGCCGCGATCTCCTGCTCGCTGAGCGGCGCGCCGTGGAGGGAGTTGGTCGGGTAGCGCACCAGGCTCAGGTTCAATCCGTGCGGTCGCGGCTCGAACACCTCGAAGTAGTAGCCAAAGCTCGGGTGGAGATATTCGAGCGGTCGGCTTTCCGCGAGGCGGAAGAGAATGCCCACCAGCATCATTGGCTTCACCGTTTCCTCGCGTTTGGGATCAATCGGTGAAGGCCAGTCCGTGCCGTAGCGTCGCTTTTGAAAGCCGTGATAGCCCGGGTAAGTGACAAGCTGGGTGTCGAGGAAGATTCGTCCCTTGTGGCCGGCGGTTTGCGCCTGGGCCAGGTAAATCTTCCGGGCATCGTCGCTCAACACCACCGCGTTGTCGGGCAGATCGCGCACGAGTTGCTGAGCGTAGTTCCGAAGCGCCGGGCCGTTGGTCGTTCGAATCTGCGGCAGGTTCCGGGCAAGTTGCAGCGCGGGTGCCGCCACCAGCAACAGGCCGATCGCGCCAATGGTGAGGCGATGCCACAACACCTGGACAGGTGCAACGCGTCCCATGCGATCTGCCAGTGGCCGCGTGACGAGCAGGAAATAACCGCTCAGGTATCCGACACACAGGGCGCTCAGAAAGGTCAGGCCGGACAACGAGTATCCCAACCGCCGCGGGCTGAACACAGGATCCAGCACGATCCAAAGCATGAAAAGCAGCAGTGCGGCGTGAGAGATGTGGAAAATCCAGCGCGCCACCATGCTGCCCGTGCGGCTGGGATCGCCGAAGTTCGAAGGCCAGCGCACGCTGATGATCAGGATCGGAAGCATCGTGGACATCCAGAACATCAGCACCGCGGATTTGCGTCCGGGAGTCAGGCCGTAGAAATGTTTCAAGGCCTGCTTGGTGGCGCCGAGATTTGCCTTCAGCACATCTCCATAACTCATGACCTGCGAATCGGACAGGACGTGAATCGTCGGCAACAGCAAGAGCAGCAGCAGGCCGGCAGCGCCGCAAGCCATCATCCGAAGAAGGAATCTTGCATTGAAAAGCTCCAGCCGTTTCAGCCAGACAACCGCCGCCAGGAACGGGAGGAAGAACACGAACAGCAGCCAGTTGTTCGCCATGCCCAGCCCGCAAACCAGCGCGGCGCGGAACAACCATGAGTCATTCTCCGTACGGCGGTATTCCAGCAGATTGCGGATGACGTAGGCGAGCAGCAGCATGTCCAGCACGTCACTGGCTCCGTTGGTGGAATTCTCCCAGACCGTCAGTTGAAACAAGAAAATCAGCACGGCAAAAACCGGTGGAATCCAGGCGAGCGAACCGGAAAGCAACGGCAACGAACTCTTCTCCCGCAACCGCTGATCGTGTGTGCGGTCGCGTGGGATCAATGCCACGGCTCGCGCCAGCAATCCGGCGGCCAGCGCGCCGCAGAGAACGGAGAACAGATTGAAGGCGAGGGGAACCAGGCTGGATGGCAGGAAACGGAACGGATATGTCAGCGCGTAGTAAAGCGGCGTCGCGACGTCCGGCCCCCACATCCAGCCTGCGGCGCGGGCCACGGAGGCCATGTTGTTGAGCGACATCCAGCGGTTGAACGTCAGCAGGTAAATCAGGAGCGCCGCGGCGGCAAGAATCCACGGAAGTTTTAAAGCAACAAAGCTGCGATCGGGATGGGGGTTGTTCGGCTTTGTCATGGGCGGCTCAAGGTGGAATAACGGCCATTTGCTTGGCAAGAAGTTTACGGCACAGCGAAACGCAGCAGCGCATCGGAAGTGAGACAGGAGAGCGCCGCAGCTGTTCAAGCGAGGGCGTGGCGGACGTGAACCGGGCGGGGCGGTTGCCGGGTCCGGCGCTTCGATGGCAGACCTCGACGCAGTTGACGATATGCGCGACGTCCCGGGTCAGTTCATGCGGACCCGTAGTTTGCCGAATCGGGGGTTCGACTGCGCCCCGGTTTCTTTGCCGTGGTTCCCCTTACGCCGGCCGTTTGCCGCTGGCAGGGTGAACCATGGTGGGCGGGTGCGGCACAGCCGCGCCGGGTTCGGCCGTACCCGAATTTTCGTCAGAGCCTAGGCCCGGACTATTTCGCGCCTTGATCGATCCAGGCGCGGATCAATCCGATTTCAGCGGGCGTGAGCGGCTTGATGCCGAGCTTATTGTTTGGTGGCGGCATCCAAAGATCTTTGTCCACCTGCTGCCCAACCGTGAGGACAAGCCGACTCTTGGCGCTGTTCCCGAGCTGGACAACCTTGCCTTCCTCGCTGCCTTTCAAGACGCCCTCCAGCGAATCCAGGCGCAGCTTGACCTTGGCCTTTTCCGGGCCGTGGCATTTCACGCACGCTTTCTCGAAGATCGGCTGAATGTCTTGCGCGAAGGTGATGCCTTGCCGTTCGGCGGCGGGCGGCAGGGTCGGGGGCTCCGCAGCGGAAGCGAGGCTCGCGAAGCAGGCCCAGACAAGAATGGCAACAAATCGATTCATGACAGCAAAGTGTTCAGAAGTATGACGGCTGGGCAACTGGTTTTCTGAAGGAAAATTTTCAGAGAATGATGCTGCAACTTCGGAAGACCGTTTCTTGATCGCACCCACTTTCCGCGTGCCGTTTGCCTGCACCAGGGGCAACGAACCTGCGATTCCACGATTCCCGGTTCACGGTCCAGGGCGTGATGCAAAGTGGGAGATGTCATCCTCATTTTTCATTCTCGTCCTCGTTGTCTCCTCTTCGTTGCGCGAAAACCCAAACATCAACGAGGACGACGACGATTACGAGAACGACAATCGTAGGCACCGTCAGATTCCCACGATCCAGTCCCTTCAGATTGGTGCTTGCCTCGCCGCCGCGCTTGCGCCTTCATCAGCGCGATTCAACCACTATGGATTTCGACGGCTTTTCAAACGAACAGAAGCAGGCGCTTGTTGATCTGCTGATCTTCGGCATGTATCTCGATGGAAACCTCACCGCCGTTGAAGATCGGCGCATCGTGCAATTGCTCGAGGCCATGGATTTCGCGTCTGACGACGCGCGCACCCGTTTCCTCGACGCGGCCTATACGCGCACCCGCCAGCGCGGCAATTCGCCGGAAGCCATCCGCGGCTTCGTCAATCAGCTCGCTGGGGTGTTCGATTCCGCCGACGTGCGCCGCCGGACGTTCAACCTGGTTTCCAGCATTCTCGCGAGCGACAACGAAATTGTGGAACGGGAGCGGGTATTGCTCAACGTGCTGCGGGAGGAATTCCGCCTGCGCTCGACGCTGCCGTAGGATTTCTCGACGCGCGGCGACGGCTTCATTGTGACGGCGAATTTCGAATCGTGGCTGCGCAAACGGCGGAAGAATGGCATGGCGGAAAGCGCTGGCTACGGCCTGCTGACCTTCGTCGGAGGCGGCATCTTTCTGGGCCTGACATTCTGGCTGGTGTTCATGGTGGTGAAGTTGTTTCTCATCATCAATTTTCAACTCGCGTGGTGGGTTTCGCTGATCGCTGCAGTCGTGGCCGGGAACGTTTGCGCGGCAATCTTCATAGATGTCATCCGCGCCGCGCGCGATGACATGACTTTTCTTCCGGTATGGCTCTGGCGGGAATATATCGGCATCGGCCCGCGGCTCATTCTCGAAAGCTTGCCCGCCTGGCGCGACGCGCGCACATGGAAAAACTGGGACATGGGGACGAACGCGAAAGTGTTGTATTACCTGGGCGGCCGCGACGGGCAGGTGCACCAGGTCGAACTGCAGCGCGTTTTTGGAACGCTGGATTGGGAGCGGCTGAAGCGCGAGTTGAAGCTGCTGCCGGGTGTCATTTTCTTTCATCCCGATGAACGACGCATCGCACTCACGCTGCCATTGCGATTGCAGATTCGGTTGTTTCGCGGGCGCAAGCGCGTTCTCACGCCGGAGCCCGAGCCCGAGCCGCAGCCAGTTCCCGCGCCGGCGCCTGAGCCGCTGTCTCCCACGGAACTGCTCGGCGTTGCGCCAAATGCGGGCGTGGCGCAAATCAAGGCCGCCTATCGGCAGCGCATCAAGGAATGTCATCCCGACCGTTTCGCCGGAATGGATGAACTGTCACGCGCGCAAGCTGAGGAATGGACCAAGCAACTGAACGCAGCTTACGAAACGCTGCTGCGTGAAGCGCGCGGCGGGTCCTGAAAGAAAGTGCACATTGCGAAGGCTGAATTGCCGAATTCTCAATGTCCAAACCCGCCGGCTGCACGTAACCTTTCGATGGCTTCCCGTTCTAAGCTGCTGAGCCCTTGATGACGCCGGCTTGGAATAGCCGACACACACAACCATGAAAAATTGTTTCCGGTTCTCCGCCGCTGCGATCAGCGCGTTGCTGCTGATTCATTCTCCTCTTTCCGCCGCTGACTTGCCGCGCGAATTCAAAGACGCCGCGCCGCTCGAATGGTCGGTGCGCATGGCAAAATCCGAAATGGATCGCCGCGGCGAAACGCTCGCCTGGAAGGAAGGCGGCCGGGCCAAATGGGATTACACCGCCGGCTTGTTCACTCTGTCCCTGCTGAAGCTGAACGAAATCGTGCCCGATCCCCGTTACGTCGAGTTCACCAAGCTTTCGATAGGCTCGTTTGTAAAACCTGATGGCGGCATCCAGGGCTACAAGCTGGCGGATCACAACATCGACAACATCAATCCCGGCAAGACCGTGCTTGCGCTGTGGCAAATGACCAAGGAAGAGCGCTACGAAAAATGCGCGGCGCTCCTGCGCAAGCAGCTCGAAACCCATCCGCGCACGAGCGAAGGCGGTTTCTGGCACAAGCAGCGCTACCCGCACCAGATGTGGCTCGACGGCCTCTACATGGGCGCGCCGTTCTATGCAGAATACGGAAGGCTCTTCAACGAACCGGCCGCCTTCGACGACGTGGTGAAGCAGATTCGCCTGATCGTGAAGCATACTTACGATCCGAAGAGCGGACTGTTTTATCATGGCTGGGATGAAAGCCGGGAACAGGATTGGGCCAACAAGACGACGGGAACCTCCTCAAACTTCTGGGGCCGCGGCCTGGGGTGGTTTGCGATGTCGCTCGTGGATGTTTTGGATTTCCTGCCGGAGAAGCATCCGGGACGTGGTGACGTCATCAGCGCATTGAAGCTCGTGGCCGATGGCGTGGTGAAACATCAGGATCCGGCGACCGGCCTTTGGTGGCAGGTGCTCGATCAAGGCGGACGCGAAGGGAACTATCTGGAGGCGACCGCGGCGTCGATGTTCACCTACACGTTTGCCAAAGCGATCAACCGCGGTTACCTGCCGCGCGAAAAATACCTTCCGCCGTTGCTCAAGGGCTATTCCGGAATGATCGAGCGTCTCGTGAAAACCGAGTCGGACGGTAAAATCTCCCTGACCCAATGCTGTTCGGTCGCCGGCCTCGGCTACGGCCGCGACGGTTCCTACGCCTATTACCTGCGCGAACCAATCGTAAATAACGATCTCAAGGGTGTCGGCCCGCTGATCCTCGGTGGCATTGAAATGCAGAAGCTGCTCGGGTTGCCGATGAAAGCGGACGGCGCAAAGTCCGGCGGCGGGAATGGCTCGGCGAGCATTCTCGACCAGGAATGGAAACAGGCAGCGGAGATTCTCGCGCGCATTCAGGCGCCGGTGTTTCCCAATCGCGAATTTGCGATCACGGATTTCGGCGCGAAGTCCGATCCCAAGTCTGATTCCACGGAAGCGATTCGCAAAGCAATCGAAGCCTGCGCCAAATCCGGCGGCGGGCGCGTTGTCGTGCCGGCGGGCATGTATCTGACCGGCCCCATTCATCTGAAGAGCCGCGTGAATCTGCATCTCGACGGCGGCGCAACGTTGCTGTTCAAGAAGGAAACAAGCGCCTATTTGCCGGCCGTGTTGTCGCGATTCGAAGGCATGGATTGCTGGAATTATTCTCCGCTGATTTACGCCGTCGATCAGGAGAACATCGCGGTCACCGGCGAGGGCGTTTTGGACGGCCAGGCCGACAACAAAACCTGGTGGCCGTGGAAGGGCAAAGAGGAATACGGCTGGAAAAAAGGCGCACCCAGCCAGAAAGCCGCGCGCGATCGCCTCGGCAAAATGGTCGAAGCGGGCACGCCCGTGGATGAACGGCGCTTTGGCGAAGGCGACAACCTGCGGCCGAGCTTTATTCATCCGTATCGCTGCCGGAACGTGCTGATCGAAGGCGTGCGCATCCGCCGCTCGCCGATGTGGG
>CAMLLE010000103.1 GCA_946480555.1 uncultured Verrucomicrobia subdivision 3 bacterium | reverse complement strand
GCCGCGCGGCTCGTTCTACGCGTTTCCTGATGTGAGCTCGACCGGCTTGTCGGAGAAGGATTTCGCCGTAAGCCTGCTGCAGGCAGAACGCGTGGCGATGGTTCCCGGCTCGGCATTCGGTGCGAATGGCGCGGGATTCTGCCGCGCCTGTTTTGCGACCAGTTACGAGCAATTGATCGAAGCGAGCAACCGCATCGAGCGCTTCGTTCAGGGCCTCGGCAAACGTTGAACAATCGTCCGATGGCGGCTCCCGCTGCGCTGCGGCTGGAGCCGCCTCTTCTTTGATTCCGTCTGGATCAAAGACTCCTTGCGTCCTCTCCTGCGTGTACGCAAAAACGCGCTGGCTCCGGCTCCGAAACCAGCGCGCTCCGTTGACCCAACTGAAGTTTACGATTCGGCGTGGTAGCCTTCTTCGCCGTGTTCCGAGAGATCGAGGCCGATTGTTTCCACCTCTTCGCTCGGACGCAATCCGACAACGGCCTTCACGATGAACGTCACGATCACAGTGGCCACTACACTCCAGACGACCGTCACGAGGATCGCTTTGATCTGGCTCATGAGCAGCCCTTCCTTCACGCCGCTGACCAGTCCGTTGACCTTTTCGTCTGCCAGCAGTCCGGTGAGAATGGCGCCCAACGTACCGCCTACACCGTGAATTCCAAACGTGTCGAGTGCGTCGTCGTAGCCGAGCCACGCCTTTAATTTCGCCACGGCGAAGTAAGGAATCACGCCGGCGCAAACGCCGACGATCATGGCGCCGCTGGTGTTGATGAAGCCGCACGCGGGTGTCACCACCACGAGACCGGCGACAATGCCGGAACAGAACCCCAGAATGCTGGGTTTGCCGCGATGGAAATATTCCACGGCCGCCCAGACGAAGCCCGCCGTCGCTGCCGCCAGCGTGGTGGTTGCGAACGCGTTGGACGCTATGCCGTCAGCCGCCAGCGCCGAGCCGGCGTTGAATCCATACCAGCCGACCCAGAGCATGCCGGTGCCAATCATACACAGCACCATGCTGTGTGGCGGCATCGGTTCCCGGCCGAAGCCGAGGCGCTTGCCCAAGATGATGCACAACACGAGCGCGGACCAGCCAGACGACATGTGAACCACCGTGCCGCCGGCGAAATCCAAGGCCTTGATGGCTGCAGTGGGATTCATCAAGCCGCTCATGAAACCAGTCGTGGACCACACCATGTGCGCCATGGGGAAGTAAACGGCGAACATCCACAACGCAACGAACAGCAGCACCGCAGAGAACTTCATGCGTTCCGCAATCGCGCCTATGATCAGCGCTGGGGTGATGATTGCGAATGTGAGCTGGAACATCGCCCAGACGCTGTCGCTGATCCACGCGGAACCCGCGCCGACATTGCCGGCTTCGATCCCCTTGAACAGCGCGTTGGCCATGCCGCCGAAGAACGGGTTGCCCTCCGCAAACGAGAAACTGTAGCCGCACAACCACCACAGAATCGTCACCAACCCGGCGATTCCCATGCATTGCGCCATCACCGACAGGACGTTCTTGCGACGCACCAAACCGCCATAAAACAAGGCCAATCCCGGCAAGGTCATGAAGAGAACGAGCGCGGTGGAAGTCATCTGCCAGGCGTTGTGGCCGGGGCCCGGGCCGGGAATCTTGGATTCGCCTTCCGAGCGCGGCACGTTGTTCATGTAGGCTTCGAGATCGGCCAGGCGGGATTCCATGCTGCGTTCCGCCGGGGCGGTTTCAGCGGGCGCGTCCGCAGCAAAGGTGAGGCTGGCGGCCAGAGTGAGGAGGCAGACAAACAGGAGGGTGAAGGTTCTTTTCATGGATGCGTCGGTGATGAATTGCGAAACGAATCAAACCGCTGTGTCGCCCTTTTCCTCGGTGCGGATGCGCACGGCGTCGTCAATGGTGGACACGAAGACTTTGCCGTCGCCGATCTTTCCAGTTTTGGCCGCCTTTACGATGGCGATCACTGCGGCGTCCAGCCGGTTGTCGGGAAGCACGATTTCGACTTTGATTTTCGGCAGGAAATCGACCGTGTACTCGCTGCCACGGTAAATCTCGGTGTGACCCTTCTGGCGTCCGAAGCCCTTCACTTCAGTGATCGTCATGCCTTCAATGCCGATCTCGTGCAGGGCGTCCTTAACCTCTTCAAGTTTGAATGGTTTGATGATCGCTTCGACTTTCTTCATGGATTGATTTGGTTCGATCACGGCCATTTGGAGGTCCGACGCATCAGGCGTCGGAACCCGGATCGGCGCGTGTTCGTTTCTAGCGGGCCCTCAAGCAATCAGATTGCCACATGAAATGCTGAATTTAATTCAATCTGAATTTTCGCGATTTCCTGAAGAAAACTAAGAGTTTGAAGTTTCCAGTGACGTTGAAGCGTTTGCGGCGGTTTGCTCAACCTGTAGCCTTTTGTTCAGCGTGAACGGAATTGGACTGCGGGGGTTATGTTGAGCGAGACTTCAACCTCTCGGATGGACATGGATCGGAAACGGAGTGGTCTAGTTCGAAAACCGCTGAGAAGGGGTACCCGACTTCCTTATCCGTTCGGGTCCAGGTAGGGCGCGCCGCTCTGCGCGCGCCGCAGTTTTGCCCACGTGTGAACTCTGCTTCGGTGACGACAGCGCGCACGGAGTGACGCGCCCTACCGAACCGACAATCCGCTTCCGCTGTCAGCTGTGAATCACCAGCTGGATGTTCTCCGGCAAATGGCGTGCGACTTCAGTCACGACATCGCCTTGCAGCAACTTCGTCAGCGCACTGCGATGCGGCGCGCCCAACATCAAGACTTCGATGCCGAGTGTCGCCGCCAGGTCGATGATCGTTGCGGCCGGATTATCGCTCACTGTGTAGAGCGGCACGACGGTGACACCGGAGGCGCGGCCGAGTTCCAAGGCTCCACTCAAGATTTTCGACGCCACGGGATCGCTTTGCCAGCGAGGCGCGTCTGTCGATGTTGGTGCGCCAGGAAGCGAAACGGCGATCTGCTTCACGTAGAGCACGTAGAGATTTCCCTGGCGGAATTTCGCTTCTTCAAGCGCGAACTTCAGTACCGGCGTGAGCCCGCGCGCGGCGACCAGAATCGACTGGCCGGTGGAGAAATCCGGCTTGAACGCGGTCAGCGTTTCCGGATTCACCGCCGCCGCCAGTTCCTTGCTCACGGTGATGGTTTCCAATCCCGCCTTGCGCTGCGCAAACGCGCGCAGACTGAGACCGAGGATGAGAATGCAAACGACGAAGAACAGCGCGTTGCCCTGCGTTTTGGCGATCGTCAACTCCACCGCGAACAGAATGATGAATGTGATCAACATGGCGCCGCGTTCATACCAGCGCAGCTGCAGCTTTCGATTGATCACGCAGGAACCGACGTTCACCGCAATGGCACCCACGACGCCAATCGCATAGAGCTCCATCAATGACAGCTGGTTGGGCGAAAACAGGATCACCAACACCGGCAGCGCCGTGGCGATGACTACCGGCCAGATGGGCATCCCGTGCGAATTTAGCTTTGCGAACGGCCTCGGCATTTCGCCGTCGCGTGCCAGCAAATACAGCAGGCCGATCAGCGCGCCGATCGCGGTATTTACCGCGCTCAGCAGCAGCAGTCCTACAACGATGCTGATGGCGATGGCGAAGACTTTTCCGCCCGATGGCCCCAGCGCCAGTTTGCCGTAATGCTCCGCCAGCACCGAAAGCATGTCGTCCCAGCGATGCGCGAGAACATCTTTCAACTCCGGTGAGATCGACAGCATGGCCCAGCCGAGCAGGATCGTTCCGAAAACCACTTCGCACGCGACGACGGTTATTGCCCGGCGCGACGTCCTGACCACGGACGGTTGCGACATGCTGGAGCCTGGGTCCAGCTTCATGACGCCAGTCAAATTCGCGATCGCTTCAACGCCGCTGAGCGCGAGGATCACACCGACGAAGCCTTTCCAATTCTGCGAGAATTCCTGGTGGGGCGCTTCCAAATGCGTGACAGACAGATGCGGCACACTGAACACCGCGATCATCACGACCCCGATCACCATGGGAATTGCCAGCGTAATTGCCATGCTGCCGGAATGCTTTGGGCCGAATACGTTGAGCAGCCCGATGGAAAGCGTCACCAGAATCGCTGTCACGGCAATCAGCTCGCGGGGCACTTTGAAATACACCATCGCCGCCCAGGCACTGAGCGAAGCCGTCACCGTGAAATTCGCTACCAGCAGCAGCGCGCCGATCACAGCCAGCAAACGGCTCTGGTAACGCGCTGAAGAATAAACCCCGCCGCCCTCGGGGAAGTTTTTGCAGATGACGACGTAGTTGTAACCGACCAGCGCCGTCAGCAGGCAGACTGCAATGATCGTCGGCAGCGATTCATAGGTCATCGCCAGGAACGCCGCGCCGATGACATAGGCTTTGCTTGTGCCCCAGTCGCCATACAACAAAGCCGCCGCGCGAGCCCAACCCACGTTACGAGGACGATGCGAACCAATTTCCATAATGCAAAACCGTCAACGGCAATAACCAACTGAAGGGAAATGGAGGCAATCCATTGCCCTTAATGTTCGCGCAGACGAGGTTAGCTGTCGGGCTGGAACCATTAAGTGTTCCCGAATTTCATCGTTAGCCCCAATCCGTCGCCCAAGCGCACGGAACTTCGGGTCCCCCGCTGACTGCAGGTGCAGTCACTAAGCAGACATGAACCGCGCGCAAACATAGGGAAATGAATTCTGAAAGCAAGGGGGTTTGAGTGCTACTGCCCGATTGATGATTGGCGATTTGCGATTGCGGAATGCCGGCTCACTTTTCCAGCGTCACATCGCCGCCGATGATCGGCTCAAGATGGCCGTGTTCAGTTCGCACCAGCAGTGCGCCCTCCGGACTGAGCGATTCGGCGCGGCCGCGAATTTGGCGATCGCCCATTCGGATGATGACGTTCTGCCCGATCGTCGTGCATTGCGATTCCCAATCGTCCGCAATTGCCGCGAACTCACCGGCCCGCAGGCGCGCATATTCACGATCCAATTCACGCAGGATGGTCACCGCCAAAGCGGGACGCGAAATCAGCTGTCCGCCCGTTTCCGCGCGCAATGATGTCGCCACGCTTCGCAGTTCACTCGGAAATTCGCCCGTCGCGAGATTCACGTCCACGCCGATGCCCAGCACAATGTATTTCACCTGATCCAGCTCGGCGCTCAGCTCCGTTAAAATTCCGGCGACCTTGCGGCGATTGATCAAAATGTCATTCGGCCACTTGATGTCGGGTTTCACATCCGCCTCCAGACGGATGGCCCGCGCCAAAGCCGTGGCCGCGGCGACCGTCAATTGCGTGGTTTGCTGGGGGCGCATGGCGGGTCGCAATAGCAGCGAAAACCAAAGTCCCTTGCCCGGAGGTGACATCCAGCGGCGGCCCAGGCGCCCGCGGCCCCGGGTTTGCGATTCGGCAAACACTACCGCGCCTTCGCGAACGCCGTCGCGCGCGAGCTTCTCAATGATGTCGTTCGTGGAAGTGGTTTCCTGAAAAACCTGGATGTGCCGGCCCATGACATCCGTGACGCCGAGACGTGCCAGCAGATCGTCGGCGTGAAGTGCGTCTGGCGAACTGGCAAGCCGATATCCCAGATGAGGGCTGGCCTCGATCTCGTATCCCAGTTTTCGCAACTCCTCGATCCGCGCCCAGATCGCCGCGCGGCTCACGCCAAGCTTTTGGGATAGGTCCGCGCCGGAAACGGAGCCGCTGCCAGCCTGGCGCAGCGCCGAAAGAATTTGAGCATCAGTGGAGATGGGCATGGGGCGTGACCTGCTCGGATCAAGGTTCGAAGTCCAGGCCAATATCGACCGCGCGTGCGGAATGGGTGATGGCACCGACAGAGATGAAATCGACGCCGGTTCTGGCAATTCCCGAAACGGTCTTCAAGTTCACGCCGCCGCTGGCTTCGGTCTGACACCGGCCCTTGCAGAGTTCCACGGCGCGCTGGAGGCCATCGAGGCTCATGTTGTCCAGCAGCACGATGTCCGCTCCGGCAGCCACGGCTTGTTCCACCTGTTCTTGCGTGTCGGCCTCCACTTCCACTTTCAGTTTCGGGAACTTCGCACGTGCACTGGCAACGGCGGCAGCGATTGCATTGGGTTTGGCGTCGCGCAACGCAGCCAGATGGTTGTCCTTGATTAAAATCATGTCGAACAACCCAAAACGATGGTTCGTTCCGCCGCCGCATGCCACCGCGTATTTCTCAAACCGGCGCCATCCCGGCGTGGTTTTGCGCGTGTCGAGAATGCAGGCCGGCGTTTCGCGAACGGCGTCAACGAACTGCGCGGTCAAGGTTGCCACTCCCGAAAGTCGTTGAACAAAATTCAAGGCGACCCGTTCCGCTGTGAGAATGGCGCGGGCGGGACCTGTGATTCGAAGCAACGTGTGCGGCGCATCAACCCGTTCGCCATCGCGCGCGCCGCGTTCCATTTGAACCTGCGGCGACAATTCGCGAAAGGTTGCCTCGGCGAAATCCAACCCAGCCACCACCAGTGCCTCTCGCACGCGCATCTCAGCGGCGATCTGCGATGATTCCGGAACGGTCGCCAGCGTCGTTGCATCTCCGGCGCCGACATCCTCGGCCAAAGCCGCGCGAACGGCTGTCTGAATTTCAGAAGGACTGAGCGATTGCACGCCAGGCAAGATGGAGCAAGCCCACGATCTTGTCAGTGTTTCAAATGAACTGACGCGAAAAATGGCAGGTTCCAAGGCGGCAACGGGCTGCAACGAATGTTCCTGGTATTGGGAGGCACCGTTCGGACATGGAAATTCCTGTCAGAGTGGATGCGGACAATTCACTTCATGGCGTTGCTTCTTCGCATTGAATTCTGATTGCCGAGATGGCCGTGGCGAACGTGGCTATCCGCACCGCGATGGGTTCCCTCGCCCCACAGCGAAGCCCCGGGGAGAGGGGATCATGGGAGTGCCCCCCGACGGAAACATCTCCAACGTCCTTGGATTGTTTTGACCTGGTCGCGCGCAGATGGCCCGCAATGGAAGGGCCCGGCTTGTTTGCTTTTGCAAAAGGTCGCACCGCTGTTACTGTTTCAGACCATGCAAAAAACTCTGCGCTCCAATGGCATTCGCCGAACGACCGGTTCGCGCCGGACTGCCCCGGAAATTCCGGTCATCATGCACGACAAGCAGAATGAACGGGATACACGCGAGTTGCGCATCGACAAGGTGGGCGTCCGCGGGCTGAAGTTTCCCATTCAGGTGCGCGACAAGGCGCACGTGACGCAGAATACGATCGCGACGATCGGGATGTTTGTGGATTTGCCCAAGGAATTCAAAGGCACGCACATGAGCCGGTTCATCGAGGTGCTGAATGCCCATGGCGACATGATTCATGTGGAGAACATCACGGACATCCTGCGCGCCATGCAGCAGAAGCTGAATGCTGAAACGTCGCATCTGGAGATCGAGTTTCCGTACTTCATGTGCAAGAAGTCGCCGGTGACGAAGAAGGAAAGCCTGATGGATTACGTGGCGCGCTTCGACGCTGCGGCGTGCGGCACGGAGATCGATTTTGTCCTGACCGTGAAGGCGAATGTGACCACTCTTTGCCCGTGCTCGAAGGCCATTTCCAGGCATGGTGCCCACAACCAGCGCGGGCTCGTCACGGTGACGCTGAGATTCAGCCAGATTGTCTGGATTGAGGAAGTGATCGCGATGATCGAGCAATCAGCCAGTTCCGAGCTTTACGCGCTGTTGAAACGCCAGGACGAAAAGGCGGTGACCGAGCGCGCGTATGAAAATCCGGTTTTCGTGGAGGACCTCGTGCGGAATGTGGCCCTGCGGCTGAATGCCCATCCAATGGTCACGTGGTACAAAGTTGAGGCAGAGAACTTCGAAAGCATCCACAATCACAACGCCTACGCATGCATCGAAAAGCCCGGTGTTCATTAGCGATTTTGCAGGCCAAAATTTTTTAAATTTGTTGTGGAATATCCGTTGCTGTTTGGTAGATTCGCGCACTCTCGATTGGGAAGGGAGCTTCTCTGCGGAGAGTTTTTGAAGAAGATCGAGCAAAGATTTTGAGTTGAAGTTGTGACTACGAAGAAGAAGAACGACAAACCGGCGCCCAAGGCAAAGCCAGCAGGCGCAACCACCGCGGCCGCCATCCTCGGCCGGCCCGTTTCTCAGGGGAAGACGAACGGTGCCGCCAAAATCAGGGCGGAGTGGCAGGGTTTTTACAACAACCTGCTCGAACTGCGCGAGCAGTTGCTGCGGCAGATGAACGGCCTTGCCAAGGAGTCGGCGCAAGAAATGGCCGGCTACAGTTTGCACATGGCGGACTCCGGCACGGATAATTTTGACCGCGATTTCGCGCTGAGCCTGCTTTCTTCGGATCAGGATGCGATTTACGAAATTGAAGAAGCCCTCAAGCGCATCGAGAAGAACACTTACGG
>CAMLLE010000102.1 GCA_946480555.1 uncultured Verrucomicrobia subdivision 3 bacterium | reverse complement strand
ATGGAACGGGCTTGCTGCTGATTTGCTGGTTCCATTCCTTGATGTAGAGCGAGGCGGTCACCGTGTAACGGCCGGGTTCGGAAAATCCAAAGTAGGGCGCGAGATCCACTTCCTTCTTCGCCTGCTTGGATGTGGGAAGTGTGAATGCGTAATCGTCCACCGGCACTTCGCCCTTCTTTGTGATCACATAGCTGTCCTTGGATTCCACCGAAAAGGAAAGCCAGTCCTGGTCGTCGCCCAGTTTCAAGGTCTGGCCCGACCGGTTCACCACGCGGACGACAACCGGCATCGATTCGCCGGCGAGAAACTGGTCTTGTTCGAGGGTGACGTCGAGCGACACCTGCGCGGAAGCGGTGCAGGTCACGGCGAAAAGAGCGGATAACAGCAACCCGATTTTTTTCATTGAGCCACTCTAAGTCGATGCGCAGAACAGGCAAGCTGCAAAGTCTGAAATGAGCTCTGCGAAACCTGAGAAGCGTGGTTCCGCAGAGCCACCGTCAGCGGATTTTCCACTGCAACGACGGGTGATCGACGGGAAGGCTGCGCGATTTATTCAAGGAAACATGACGACGGGCAGAAGTTCCCAATCCAAGCGCCAAAGAAATTCGAGCCTTCGAATCTCAACGCCGTTCACAATCTCCGGGATTTCCATGGACTTGGGAACGGCGCGCTCGGAGAGACGCCCCTACCTTTTTTGCACCAGCATTCTCTCGGCTTTCGCTACGACGTCCGCCGGATGAATCGTGCGCAGGCATTCGAGTTTGTTCGGATTCGTGCAATCCGGTTTCATGCAGGGAACGCAATAGAGGCGTTGCTGAAGCACAGTGTGAAGCTGGCGGTAAGGTCCGGTGCGGCGTGGCTCAGTGGGACCGAAGAGCGCCACCAACGGCCTGCCCATCGCCGCAGCAACGTGCATGGGACCGGTGTCATTGCTGACCATCAGTTCACTGAGGCGAATCGCTTCAATCATTTCCGGCAGCGACAGTTTGCCGGTGAGATCGAACACCCGTTCCGGAGCGGCGGCGGCAATTTGCGCGCCGAGTTCCTGATCCGATCCGCCGCCGAGCACCATGAACCGCGCATCTGGAACCCGCGCCGCCATCCTGCGGGTGAACTCGGCGAAACTTTCGACGGGCCAGCGCTTGTTCAACCAGCGTGCGCCCGGCTGCAAGGCAATCCAGGGGCCATTGCTTAACGGCCACTTGCGCGTGAGCTCGGCCGCGACCTTGGCGCGAACGGGAAGCCACTCGAAATTCCAGTGCACCGGCACGCCGAGCGCGCGAAGCGTTTCCAAATACCAATCGACTGCGTGCGTGTGATACGTCGGGCGTCGAACCGCGATGTCGTAGAATCCGCGCGCGCCTTCGCGCACTTCGTCCAGCCCGATCAATTGCTTTCCATTTGCGAGCCAGGCAAAGGCGCCGCTGCGCGCAAGGCATTGGAGATCGATGACCAGGTCGAAGTTCTGTGCGCGCATCCAGCGGATGCTGCGGAGCATTTCAGGCCAGTGTACCGGCGAGGCCCAGCGACGGCGTTCGAAAGGAACAATGCCGGTGAGGTCGCGATCGCCCTCGATGAGTGGCGCGAGATTGGAATCGATCCACCAGAAGATTTCGCTCGCCGGCCAATGGCCTTTGAGCAACCGCAGAACGGGCAGGGCGTGAATGACATCGCCCAGTGAACTCGGCTTGAGGATGAGAATTTTCAAGCAGCTCGGGGAAGCGGGAGAACGGCCGCTTCCTCAAACTCAACGACCGTAAGCGAGGCGTTCGGCCAGTCGCTCCGGCAGGCCCGCTTCGAGGATTTTCTTCTGTGCCGCGGCGATGTCGTATTCCAGTCGGCGCAGTTCGATGGTGCCTTCGTCCACGTCATAGACGACGTAAGCCGCTTTCGGATTGTTGTCCCGCGGCTGGCCGACGGCGCCGACGTTCACGAAATATTTCTTGCCGGCTTCGATCTTGAATTTCGAATAGGTGCCACCGCGAACCATGCTGTCGCGCATGAAGGCCACCGGAACGTGGGTGTGGCCAAAGAAGCAGACCGAGGTGTTCTGGTAGGTGAAGCTGGCTGCGGCGGCGAGCTTGTCAAACACGTAACCCCAGCGCTGTGGACCGTCGAGCGTCGCGTGAACGATCGAAAAATTCGTGACCATGCGGACGTATTTCAGATCGCGCAGCCATTGCCGGTCTTCCTCGGTCAACTGCTGGCGGGTCCAGTTGACCGCTTCTGCCGCGGCGGGGTTGAAGCCGTCGAGCGCGCCATCGATGGAGCAGTATTCGTCATGATTCCCCTTCACGCAGGGGATGTTCATGTTCCGGACGATGTCCAGGCATTCCTTGGGGTTGGCGTTGTAGCCGACGATGTCGCCCAGGCACGCGTAATGGGTGCACTTCTGTGCTTTGATGTCTTCCAGCACGACCTGGAACGCGTCCAGGTTGGCGTGAATGTCGGCAATAATCGCGAACTTCATTTTTATCTAATAATCTCAAACCCGCGCAACGCACCCGCGGCTTCGCTCCAGGTCACATCTTCATTGCGGATGAAGCGCGCCAATCCCGCTTCGGGAATCGCGCTTCGGAAGGCAACCAGTTCCTCCCTCAATCCTTCAGCAATCAATTCAACTCGTCCGTCCGGCAGATTGCGTACGGTCCCTACTACTTCAAATCCGGCGGCGACGGTCTTGACGGTATATCGGAAACCGACTCCCTGCACGTGGCCCGAGTAAAATATCTGCATCCGGCTTCGTTTCATCGCCGCAACCGAGTCAATCGGCGGCGGGGAGAGTGTCAATTCCGGCTGCCCGCCGCCCGAAATTCGCCTGATAAAGCCAAAAAGGGGATGGCCGCGCAATGTTTTTCCCCAGCGCAAACAGGTGTTTTAGAGGCTTGTCCGTGAATCGACGGGCCGGTTGGAACACTCAGCTATGAACGTCGATGGTCAACGTGTGTTGAGCGTTCAATGGTCGGAGCTGAATGTTGAATGCCGCTGGCTTGCCTTCGATTCGAAACCCTGTCGATCGAATCGTCATCGCCATCCTCCTGCGTCCTCGTCTGCGGATTCCAAACGACGATTGCGATCAGGACAAAGGGAAGGCAATCGCGATCAGTGGATTGGAATCAGGACTACGAAGACTGAACGGGCGGGTTTCTGGCGAGCGATGCGGAAGTTTACTGCCGCTCGTATTCGCCTTTGCTGACGCGCTTCAGAACGGTGAAGCCGGCTTTTTTCGCATCTGAGACGGAAAGCGGTTTCAATTTGATGGGCGAGTTGAACGTGGAAATTACCTTGCGCACCGGCTTTTTGCAGGCGGGACATTGCGTCAAGGGCGCGGCCGAGAGCGGGCGCCGCAGCGTGAAGCTGCCGCCACACACCTTGCAATCGCCTTCGCAGAGTTCGTATTCGTAAATCGGCACACCTCAATTTTGTTTCGGTTCAGCGGCGTGTCGAATTCTTTTTTAAAGCCGCGGTGCGCCTTGCCGATATTCCAAAACAGCCGCGGTGCGGCTGGCCCGGAATGATAACGGACTGTTTTCGAATCCAATTGAAGAATCCATGTTCCGCGGGCCGCACACAATTGACCCTTTCGCCCCCCCAACCTGACGCATGAAACATCCATTGATTCCACTTTTGGCGGTGGTGGCGCTGACCGCAAGCCACGCCTCGGCCGCCACGATTTACAGCCAGGATTTCAACAGCTTTGCCACGGGAACTCCCAACCCCGACGGCTGGTGGTCTTTTCACGGACCCGGTTCCGTGACGGCCACTTTCACGGTCCAGCCCAGCGGTCCGGGGAACTCGCAGGCGCTTGAATTTGATGTGGATTCGTCCGGCGCCTTTGGAACCGATTGGTACTTTTACGCGGGCATGGGCCGATCAGACTTGATCGCGGCGGGAATTTTGCCTGCTGACGTGACCGTTTCCCTCGACCTGGCGTCGCACAGCGCGGCAACCCCAACAGCCATAACGCTGGCGTTTGCCCAATACTCTGGCCAGACCGAAGTCTGGAAAGTGACGTTCAATCCTACGCTGACAACGGACGGCACATTCACCCACGTGAATTTGAATCTCGCACAAGGCACGCAGACTGGATCGTGGAATCCAACGTTGCCCATTGGCTTGAACTCGCTGTCGTTCAACAGCGAGTTTTTCGGGTTCGGTAACGACCGGATCTTTCTCGACAATTTCCAGGTGAACGTGATTCCGGAACCGAGCGCGTTCGCCCTCTTTGGCATGGCGGGCCTGTTCCTCCTGCGCCGCACGCTGAGCTGCTGAACTCGTTTCAATTCCCCAACGCGGACCTGATTCAATCGGGTCCGCGTTTTTTCGTTTCAATCGCGCGGCCGGATCGCGCACCTCGCGCGGCATTGACGACAGGGGTTCGCACGATGCGGTAGGGATTTGCCTGATATTGAGAAACCGGGCCTCGTTGCAGAATCCCTCGACCGCATTTACCGGAGTTCAATTTCCGAGGGAAAGGAATCTGGATGAGCATGGCAAGGACGTACCCGAAACGAGTGCTGATGACCGCAGACACTGTGGGCGGCGTCTGGACCTATGCGATGGAACTGGCGCGCGCGCTTGGCGCTCACGGCGTCGAAGTCGGTCTCGCCACCATGGGTGACAAGATGAACCTTGTGCAGAAGGCTGAGGCGGGCTCGTTGCCGAACGTCAGGGTCTTCGAAAGCTGTTTCAAACTGGAGTGGATGGATGAGCCGCGAGCGGATGTGGAACGTGCCGGCAACTGGCTCCTTGACCTGGAACGCACGTTTCGCCCGGACATCGTTCATTTGAATAACTTCGCGCACGGCGCGTTGCCGTGGAAGCGGCCGAAAATTGTGGTGGGCCATTCGTGCGTCCTGTCGTGGTGGCGCGCTGTTCATGGCATGGATGCGCCGGATGAATGGGACGAGTATCGCGAATCCGTGATGGCTGGTTTGCATGGCGCGGAACTGGTGATCGCGCCTTCCGAAGCGATGCTGCAATCCCTGGGGGATATCTACGGCCCATTTCGCGCGTCGCGCGTGATCTACAACGGGCGACGAGTGGGTCCGGTGACGCAGCGAACGAAGCATCATTTCGTCTTCTCCGCCGGTCAGCTTTGGGATGAAGGCAAGAATGTGAATCTTCTGACGGATGCAGCGCCGGCGATCGAATGGCCGGTGATGGTGGCGGGTCGCACCGAAGATCCCGATGGACGTGTCGAGCCGCATCCCAATGTGTCGTATCTGGGTTCTCTGACTCCGAGTGAGATGTGGTCCAGTCTGGAACGCGCGTCGATCTACGCCTTGCCTGCGCGCTATGAACCATTCGGTCTTTCCGCGCTGGAAGCGGCGCTCGCCAATTGCGCGCTCGTGCTCGGCGACATTCCCAGCCTCCGCGAGATTTGGGGAAACGCAGCGTTGTATGTTTCGCCGGACGATCCCGCCGCACTTGCGCGAACGGTGAATGGATTGATCGAAAATCCGGAAGCGCTTTCTGATCGAGCAGTGGCTGCTTACGGCCGGGCGCAGCGTTACACGCCGGAACGGATGGCTGACGGATACCTGCAGGCGTATGCCGATGTGTGCGAGCAAAAGACCGCGCCGCAGACGGCCTGGAGTCCGGGCGAAGCCGCGCTGGAGCGCGCACCGTCTCTTTTGTGAATTCATGAAAGTCGTTCTCTTCTACCACTCGCTCTTGTCGGATTGGAATCACGGCAGTGCGCATTTCCTCCGGGGCATCGCGAGCGACATGGTTTCGCGCGGACACAGCGTCGAGATCTACGAACCCGCCAACGCGTGGAGCCTGGAGAATTTGCGTGCCCAGTACGGCGATGCGCCGGTGGACCGTTTTCGTGAGGTCTATCCGGGATTGGATTCGGTTCAGTATTGCCTGGATCGGCTCGACCTGGATCGAGCGCTCGAGCGCGCGGACATCGTGATCGTTCACGAATGGAACGCGCATGAACTGGTTCGGCGTGTAGGCGAACATCGCGCCCGCGGAGGCAACTACCGCCTGTTCTTTCATGACACGAATCATCGCATGGTCACGGACCCGGCAATCATGGGAGCGTATGACCTTTCGAACTTCGATGGCGTTCTCGCATTCGGAGATGTGCTGCGCGAGCTGTACGAATCCAGCGGACGCGTGCGCCACGCCTGGACCTGGCATGAGGCCGCTGACATCCGTGTGTTCCGGCCCCTGCCAAAGATTGAAACGATCGGTGATCTGGTCTGGATTGGGAATTGGGGCGATGGCGAACGCACGGCCGAACTGGAGGAGTTTCTGATTCAACCCTCCCGCCAGTTGCGTCTGCGTAGCCGCGTGCATGGCGTGCGTTATCCGGCGGACGCCATTTCCAAACTCCGCGCAGCGGGAATCGACTATGCGAACTGGCTGCCGAACTTCGATGTGCCGCAGGTTTTCGCAAAGTTCCGTGTCACTGTTCATGTGCCGCGGCGGCCTTACGTGCAGGCACTGCCAGGAATCCCGACGATTCGCGTTTTCGAAGCGTTGGCCTGCGGCATTCCTCTGGTCTGCTCGCCGTGGCCGGATGCGGAAGGATTATTCGAGCCCGGCAACGACTTCCTGGTCGCCAGGAACACGACGGAAATGGCTGGGCACTTGCGCGCCATCTTGAACGAGCCCGCGCTGGCCAACAGCCTGGTCGAACATGGGCTTCAGACGATTTACGATCATCACACCTGCGCACATCGTGTGGATGAATTGTTCGCAATTCACGCCGCGCTTGAAGATCGGGAGAAGGCGGCGGCGCTGGCGTGAACGAGATTTTGTGAAAGCCGTTTGGGCCTCTGGCGCGTGCTGGCTCTGGCCGCCAGCAAGGTGAAATGCGCCGCATCGGGATCGGGTCAGCTTCGACGAATACGGAGGGATGCGTTCTGATTGCGCGGACTTTCGCGAACCACCTCCTTCGCCTCCTTGTCCTCCCGCATGCCGATGAAGGCCGGGTGCCGCAGATGATCGTCGCGCGTCCATTCCGTGAAGCGCACCTGGCAGACGAGCTTCGGCTGGATCCACGTGCAACGACGCATCTCCGCGCGTGTGAACGGGCGGCCCCAGCGCGAAGCCGTTTTCTTCTCGGGCAGATTCGCGAACGGACATTCCGCCTGTTTCAGCTTTTGAAACTGCTGGTAAAGCGAGCGCAGCTGCTTCTCGTTGAAACCGGTTCCCACTCTCGAGCAGAACATCAGTCTGCCATGATCGCAATAGCCCACCAGCAACGCCCCGAAATGGCTGCGGCTGCCTTGCGGTTCGGTGTAACCGCCGATGACAAATTCCTGCTCGAGGGTCCACTTGAATTTCAGCCATGCGCCGCTGCGCCGGCCGATCTCGTATTTCGATTCGCGCTGCTTGGCGATGAGGCCTTCCAATCCGCGCGACTGCATTTCCTTCCGGACGCGTTCGGATTGGGCCTGGATGCCAGCCGAGAATCGCAGCGCGTCCGGCGCGTTCGCCAGCAGCGCCTGCACCATCGCCTTGCGTTTCATCAACGGAAGTCCGGCCAGGTCCCTGCCATCGAGCTGAATGAGATCGAACGCGTAATAGAAGATCGGCGGACGCGATTCGCCGGGAACATTTGCCGCTTGAAGCAATTGAAATGACGACTTCCCCGTCGCATCCAAAGCCACAATTTCGCCGTCGAGAACAAATTCCCTGGCCGGCAGCGAACGGAGGGCGACGACCACTTCCGGATACTTCGATGCAAGCGCCTTCGCGTTTCGCGAAATCAGCTGAACGCGATCGTTGTGCTTGATCGCGACGCCGCGGACGCCGTCGAACTTGAGCTCGTAAATCCATTGTTCGCCTTTCGGCAGCGTTTCGGACATGAGCGCTTTCATTGGTTCGACAAATTCGGCGGCGCGCCTGGGCAATCGCGGCATTTGCAAATCAGGCGAGGCCGCCTTGGCCTGTAGCGGCGGTCTGCGAACGCCGTTTGCCGCGACACTGTTCCGCACCCGTTGTATGAAATCTGTGCCGGCTTTCTGCGCGCGCTCAGCAATGCGGTTGCTCTGCCATTGTGCGTCGTTGTCGATCGCGATTTGTTGCAGCGAGCGTTTCGTAAGGACGGATTGGTCATCCTGCCGCGCGGAGATCGGCTTGGCATCCTTGTCTGCCTTGAACAGGAGCCATTGCGGTTTGTCTTCCCCCGGCCGCGGTTTCATTCGCACCAGGGCCCATTCGCCCTTGAGCTTCTTTCCCTTCAAAATGAAGTGGAGCTTGCCGCGCTTGACGGCGTCGATCGGCTTCGCGTCGATCACTTCGTAGCTGCCGATGTCCCAAACCATCACGGTGCCGGCGCCGTAGTTTCCCTTGGGAATGGTTCCTTCAAAGCGCGCGTAGTCGAGCGGATGATCCTCAACTTCAACCGCGAGGTGGCGCTCGCCTTTGGCCGTCGGAAACCCTTTGGGAACAGCCCACGATTTCAACACGCCCTGCATCGCGAGCCGGAAATCGTAATGCAACCG
>CAMLLE010000101.1 GCA_946480555.1 uncultured Verrucomicrobia subdivision 3 bacterium | reverse complement strand
TACGGGCCAGGGCGCGGCTACTGGTTGAAGCAATTCCTCAGTGGCGAAGCGCAGTTGGAAGCGGACGAACGCTTTCTGAACATGATCCATCGGGACGACGCCGTCGGAGCGATCTTTGCGGCGCTGGAACGCGGCAAGTCAGGTTCGGTCTATAATGTCTCTGACAACGAACCAGCGTCCCAGAGGACGATTTTCACCTGGCTGGCGCAGCGGCTCAATCGCCCGCTGCCACCCGTGGCTTCGGAACCCAAAGCCCGCCGGCGCGGCGCCACCAACAAACGCATTTCCAATCGTCGGCTGCGGAAGGAGTTGGGCTGCACGCTGCGCTATCCAACCTTTCGTGAAGGGTACGCCGCGGAATTGGCAGCAGCCGGGATTTGAATATGGGGCGGAGCGGCAGCTCGCCCTACCGAGAACTGTAGCGTCAGCCATCCTGGCTGACGTGGAACCCGGCTTCCAGCCGGGTGGAAGCGCTCACATGGCAACTGCCATAAGAGCTGAAACGATTTGCCCGGCGAATGGTTCCTCTCCGGACGGCAAGATGCCGTCCTCCACGGCGGGCCGGAGACCCGCCGCCACGTTCCCGCGCCTTCCTCCAAGGTCGCCCTGCCCTGAATGTTGAGCGTTGAATGTTCATTGTTGAATGTCCCCTCTCCAGGTTCAGCGCTGGAAGCCGAAATTGAAAATCATCTGCCGGCGGTGTCCGATTGTCCCGACTTTCTCGAAAGCTTGCTTGCTGGGTCGTCATTTTGGTGGAATGCTCTCGGTCGTTTTTGAGCCGATAGATTATGCAGAGCCACCCCAAACATTATTGCGGCGTTTTCGGTATTTTTGGTCATCCGAACGCAGCGGAACTGACCTATTACGGTCTTTACGCGCTCCAGCATCGGGGTCAGGAAAGCGCCGGCATCGTCTCCTCGGACGGAAAACAATTTCGTGTTCACAAAGGCATGGGGCTGGTGCCGCAAATCTTCAACGGCGAAATCCTGCACGGCCTCGTCGGCAACATGGCCATCGGTCACACCCGTTATTCCACCACCGGCTCCTCGCACCTGCGCAATGCCCAGCCGCTCACCGTGGATTGCGCCCGCGGCCAGATCGCCATCGCGCACAACGGCAACCTTACGAATGCCGCCCGCCTGCGCGAAGAACTCGAAGCCCGCGGTTCCATTTTCCAAACCACCGTTGACAGCGAAATCATCCTGCACCTGATGGCCCAGCCGAGCTTCAATGGCGGGGGAAATCATCTGGTTCACGCAATGCGCCAGATCGAGGGCGCCTATTCGCTGGTGATCATGACCGAGAAGGAAATGGTGGGCGTGCGCGATCCGCATGGATTCCGCCCGCTTTGCCTCGGCAAAAAGGACGACGCGTATGTGCTCTCAAGCGAAACCTGCGCGCTGGATCTGATCCAGGCGAAGTTCATCCGTGACATCGAACCGGGTGAGATCGTGGTGATCAACGAACAGGGCGTCACCAGCATCCAGGCGTTTCCCGAACATCAGCGGCGGGCGTTCTGCATCTTCGAATACGTCTATTTCGCCCGACCCGACAGCACGATTGCCGACCGCAATGTCTATCGTGTCCGCGTAGAAATGGGGCGGCAACTCGCGCGGGAGAATCCGATTGAAGCCGATCTCGTCATTCCCGTTCCGGACAGCGGAAATTGCGCGGCGCTCGGCTATTCGCTGGAATCCGGCATTCCGTTCGAAATGGCCTTCGTGCGCAACCATTACGTTGGCCGCAGCTTCCTGCAGCCGTCGCAACTCATCCGCGATTTCAACGTCCGCGTGAAGCTGAACCTCATTGGCGAACTGGTGAAGGGCAAACGCGTCATCGTCGTGGACGATTCCATCGTGCGCGGCACCACCTGCAAGACGCGCGTGAACAATCTGAAGCAGGCCGGCGCGAAGGAAGTCCACGTGCTCGTCAGCTGCCCGCCGCACATGAACCCGTGCGTGTATGGCATCGATTTCCCGGATCGCAGCAAGCTGATGGCGGCAAACTATTCGATCGAAGACATCCGCAAATATCTGAATGCGGATTCGCTCCATTACCTGTCGCAGGATGGAATGGTGAAGGCGACCGGGCTGCCGCGAAGCAGCTTCTGCATGGCGTGCTACGACGGCGATTATCCGGTGAAGTACGATCCTTCCGTGGACAAGCATATCATCGAGCGTCGCGTCGGCCGCGTGACGAGCCTGACGGAAAGCCTGGCGAAGGAACGTGCGCAGATTCGGCTGCTCTGAGTTTTCACCGCGGAGACGCGGAGGCGCGGAGAGGAAACCTGGAGTTTCGCGCGGCCGGGCGTTCAGCTGCCAGCTGAAGGCTGGCCAATCAATGCAATGACGGGTTCCGGGTTCTGGCTTCTCCTCAGAATCTTTCTTCAATCCCTTCTCCGCGCCTCCGCGCCTCCGCGTCTCCGCGGTGAATCTCTCCCCGATTTTGCAATTCCATGACAACTGTTCCTTGCGACGCCGTCAGGATCGTCGCATAACAGGCGCACATGGCGGGCAAACCCAAACGAGCAAAGCCGGGCTTTTTCTGGCAGGGAGTTTTGATCCTTGCGCCGGTTGCGGCGTTGGTTTGCTTCGGATTGTATTCACTGCAGCAGGATCGACTGATCGCCGAACAGGAGGCGCGCGAATCTGCCGCAGCCATCGCCCAGCAACTCGCACTGGCCATCAGCATGGAGGGCGTCCAGCAGTTGCGGGACTATCGCGAAGCGAGCTTCAATCTTCACGGGAACCGGACAGCCGATTTGGGTCTATCCAGTTGGGCGGGCGGCCGGTCAACGCAAGAGGCTGCGGAGCGACGCATCGAGGAATGGCACCAGGCGAATCCTGAAATCGATATCACTGCACTGCCGCCAGCTGACGCCCGCCTTTATATTGAAGAGCAGCCGGAAACGATGCCTCCCGCGCCGCCAGAGTGGCTTGGACAGCTAACAGCCGACCAGCAGCAGCTTTGGCTGGAGGCTGAAGAGTCGGAATTCGTCGCAAAGGATTCAACCAAGGTGCAGAGCCTCCTCGAAAGATTTATCGCATCGAAACCGCCTGGTGGCGCGCGTGCAAATGCGGAATACCTCTTGTTGCTGGCAAAAATCCACGGAGTACCTGACCCCGAGGCAGCCAATCAAATAGCGGGATCTTCCCGTGCGCTGTGGGGTTACTCAGGGGATCTGACGGACACTGGGTTGCCGATCGGACAATTGATTTGCTATCAGGCGTTGCGCCGCCTGGCCGACGGCGCGGGATTGCCGGATGAGTTTGTTCGGCACAACACAATTGCCTGGATGATTGCGTACCGCCGGTCGTGTTTTTCACCAATCCTTATCGCCGAAACGGAACGGGTAACGCGGGGCACGCCGTTCGACCAATTTGCGGCGACGTTGAGCGCGTGGTGGAAATCGGACGCAGCCGCCCGGCAGGTGTTGGAAGATTTCCGGGAGCAGCGTCCGACGACGAACACTTGGAACCCGGGTCCATTCTGGGTGGACTCCAGCGTGGGAAAATTCCTGCTTGTGCTGGGTGACCGTCGTACCGTCTCGACCAATTACACGCAGCCGCACCTCGGCCATTACGAGTACCTGCTGTTTCCGCAGGTCATTGTGGAGAAGTCGCTCCGCTCCACGGTAAACAAATCGAGGATTCCTCTGCCGCCATACGCTCTCGTGGATTTTGAAATGGCTGGAAGGAAAATTGCCTTATCGCGCAATGAAATCGACAAACCAGCAAAAGCCAGTTTGCCGATTCTTGGACAAGCCAGTGGAGCATGGAGGAACCTTCCTCTTAATCAGCATGTTCATCCCTTTCAGATCAGCATATCGCTAGTCAGCCCCGAGATTTTATATGAACGGCAGAGCCGGCGCACATTTCTGTTTGGCAGCCTGATTGTCGCGTCAGCTCTGGCATCGCTGATCGGCTTGATAACGGCATCTCGTGGCTTCCGAAAGCAGCTTCGACTCAACGAACAGAAATCCAACTTCGTCTCCAGCGTCTCGCATGAACTGCGCGCGCCGATTGCCTCCGTGCGATTGATGGCGGAGAGCCTGGAGCGCGGGAAAATTTCCGAGCCGCGCAAGCAGCACGAGTATTTCAAATTCATTGTCCAAGAGTGTCGCCGGCTTTCGTCGCTAATCGAAAACGTCCTGGACTTCTCCCGCATCGAACAAGGACGGAAGCAATACGAATTTGAAGCGACTGACTTGACGGCGCTTGTCTGCGAAACGGTGAAATTGATGGAACCTTACGCGGTGGAACGGGAAGTTCATTTGAAGGTGGAAACATTCAACAATGAACATTTAACGCTCAACATTCAGGGGAGCGAAGACTCGAAACTTGAAACCGAAAACTCGGAACTGATCTTGGAAATCGATGGCCGCGCCATCCAGCAGGCGTTGATCAACCTGATCGATAACGCGGTGAAGCATTCGCCGAAAGGACAGGCCGTGATCGTCGGCATCGCCTCCCGGAGGGACGAGCTTTGGGAGTCCCCAACTTTTTCATCGCGCCAAGTCCGACCTTCCTCAACCAGCGGAATGGGGACTCGTGTAACTCGTCCCTCCGAGGTTGGAGTGGAGCTTTCCGTCAGGGATTGCGGCCCGGGAATTCCCGCTGCCGAGCACGAAAAGATTTTCGAACGCTTCTACCGCCTCGGCTCGGAATTGCGCCGCGAGACGCAAGGCGTCGGCATTGGATTGAGCATTGTGAAACACATCGTTGAAGCCCATGGCGGGCGGGTGCGCGTCGAAAGCGAAGTTGGGAAGGGAAGCTGTTTCACGATGGAACTGCCGGTGGTTCACCGCGGAGACACGGAGGCGCGGAGAAGAGATCTTTGATCAAATGCGCACTCCAGAACAGTTCCGATCACGCGTTCTGCGCCTTTCAAAACTCCGCGTCTCCGCGCCTCCGCGGTAACGTCGTATGTCTCGCATCCTGATCATTGAAGATGAAACTCCGATGCGCACCGCGCTGGCGGACGCGCTTGCCGCCGAAGATTACCGCGTCATCACCGCTGCGGATGGCGCCGCTGGCCTCGATCGCGCGATTTCCGAGAAGCCCGATCTCATCCTGCTCGACGTCATGATGCCGAAGCTGGATGGCTTTGCAGTGTGCGCGGAACTGCGGCGGCTTTCCAATCCCGTGCCGATCCTGATGCTCACCGCGAAAGGCCAGATTGAAGATCGCGTGAACGGCCTCGACGCCGGCGCGGACGATTATCTCGTCAAACCGTTCAGCACGGAAGAATTGCTGGCGCGCGTGCGGGCGCTGTTGCGGCGATTCGAACGGCAAACAAGAGTTCCTGCCCGGCTGAAATTCGGCGATGTGGAAGTGGACCTGGCGCGTCAAACCGCGGTGCGCGGCAGCACGCCAGTTCATTTTACGGCAAAAGAGTTTTCCATGTTGCGCCTCATGGCAGAGGAGCAGGGCGAACCGATTTCGCGCGAGAAATTTCTGGATGTGGTCTGGGGTTACGGCGCGTTTCCCACCACGCGCACGGTGGACAGCCACATCGCGAGCCTGCGCCGCAAGCTGGAGCCTGATCCTGATTCGCCACGCTGGATCAAGACCGTGCATGGCGTTGGTTATCGGCTGGAGATGTGAATGCAAAACCTCAAGTTCCAAGTTCCAAGTTCCAAAGAGACTTCAAATGCCAAATCTCAAATGGAAATCGCTCTCCTTGGATTTTGGAACTTGAGCCTTCTTTGGAACTTGGAACTTGGTGCTTGGAACTTCAGGTTCGAACAATTTTGCAAAAGCATGACAACTCCGAAAGCAGCGTCATGGATGATGCGCGCAATCAGAGCAGCAGCGCCAGGAGGCCGGACGGAAAAAGCGGAAATCGAGAAAGCGGGAAAGCGGAAACGAAGAACGAGGATCTTAAGCTATGAAAGACGATCGAATCCGGGAAATGCGACACGCATTCAACGCAGAGACGCAGAGATTGCAGAGGACCGCAAAACGGAATTGCATTGCCTCTGCGCTTCTCCGCGTCCTCTGCGTCGCCGCGTTGAGCTTGTTGTGCGTCGCCCAAACGTTTGCGGCGGCGACGAACGACCTGACCTCGCTGCTCCAGCGCGGATTGTTTGAAGAAGAGGCAAATCGGAATCTGGACGCAGCGATTGCCAGCTACGACGCGCTGGCCAGGCAGTTCGACAGGAAC
This sequence comes from uncultured Verrucomicrobia subdivision 3 bacterium, assembly GCA_946480555.1. The sequence goes on along the minus strand of CAMLLE010000101.1, from coordinate 2,314 downwards.
CGCCAGATTGCCGCAACAGCGATCTTCCGCCTGGGCGAATGCTATCGCAAACTCGGCCGCACCAACGACGCCGTTCAGCAATACGAACGCATCGTCCGCGATTTCTCGGATCAACAAACGCTGGTCACGTTGAGCCGGCAGAATCTGGCGGGGATGGGCAGGGTGCTTCAAAGTGAAACGGCTCCCGCGCAAGGCTCGGCATGGACCAGGGCGGCGGAAGAAGCCGCTGCGGAGGCGGCCACGCTCAAAGTTCAGATCGACATGCTGCGTGCTTTGCCAAACAACGAATGGCGAACTGCAATCCGACAAATCCATACGACCGAGCGGTTGGCGCGGCTTCTTGAATCGTTGGCTGATGCTGTGCAGAAGCAACGACAAGCCGCCGTCAACTACAACTCCGATCATCCGCAGTTCAAAGCTGCCGTTGAGAGCATCAAGGGGATTCATCAGGAGATTGACGAAGAAACGGACGCGATCCTCAAAGGGCTTGAGCTGAAACATAAAATCGCCGCCGAACGTGCAAAGGTGCTGCAAGGTCAATCCGGCGCCGCCCCCCTTCGCAAGGATGAACCTCAGCCCGTCCTTGACGACGAAGAAAAAGAAATCCGCCGGCTCCAGGCGATGATTCAAAACAGCCCGGATTTGATCAATGCGCCCACGGGTGAACCGCGGCTGACTCCGTTGGCTCGGGCTGCTGGCTTGGGCCAGCTGCGCGTTGCAGAGTTCCTCCTTAAATCCGGCGCCGAAGTGAATCGCATCTCTGGCACTGATGCGCCGCTTCATCATGCAGTTCGAGGTGGCCACAAGGCGGCGGTCGAATTGCTGGTCAAGAACGGCGCTCACATCAACGCCCAGAACAGTCGGGGCGACACTGCGCTGCACGTTGCGGCAGGTTCCGGTTTCCAAGCCGTTGCCGAAACGTTGCTGCATCACAAGGCTGATCCCAACGCGAAGAATCGCCAGGGCGAAACGCCGTTGCACGAAGCGGCACAAAACGGGCGCGTGAATTTGATGGAACTCCTGATTGCCGCCGGCGCTGACGTGAATGCGTTCGACAACAGCGGAATCACAGCTCTCTCGAAATCGCTTTCGCGAAACGAAACCGGCACGACTGAAGTGCTTCTCAAAGCGAAGGCGGACCCCAACGCTGGAACCACGAATCAGCCTCTTCTGGCTGCGATTCAGAAACGTGATGCTCCGGTCGTTCGCCGCCTGCTCGAAGCGGGGGCAGATCCAAACAGGCCGGGTCGATTGGGTGGTTCGGTCCAATTGGTTGGTAACGCAAGTTACTCTACGGGCACCCCAATTCCTCCGCTCCACTATGCGCTTCATTTCGGAGACGAGCTGGTGGAATTGCTGCTGAAGTTCGGGGCGAACCCGAATGTGACGGGTCCAGAGGGCACGCCACTGATGCGTTCCTGGAATGTCGTGAGTCGCACGAACCTTCTAGAAGCCATGCTCAAAGCTGGGGCCGATCCAAACGCCCGCGATGAGCATTCCCGAAGCCCACTGATGTTGGCGGCCGGTTCAGGCAATCCCCCAGCGGTCGAATTGCTGTTGCGCTACAAGGCCGATGTGCAGGCGACGGACAAAGAGGGTTGGACGGCTCTTCACGCTGCAATCAGGCAAGGCAGCCGCGGCGTGATCGAAGCATTGCTGAAAGCGGGAGCTGAGCCTAATGCCCAGAACGACGAAGGTAAAACCCCGATGGTCCTGGCAAAGGAACGGATCAACCCGCCAATCGGAGCGGTTTCGTTTGGTTTCAATGAGCAATTGCCATCCGATGCCATGAAGCCTGAGGAAATCGTCGCGTTGCTCCGTCAGCATGGCGCGCTGGATGATCTTCCGGACTTCACCAGCATTCGGGTGACGCGGCAGGGGATGAGCCGGCCGAAGGTGGTGTTTCAGTTGGACCCGGCGGTTTCGAACCGGTTTACGGTTTTGGAAACGTTGCTGCGGTTTTACTGGATGCAACCAAACACAGTTCGCGGCAACATTCGGTCGAGTTCGGATTTCCCAGTAGATCCCGAGAAGCTGATTTTTCCCGAGTTGAAACGAATCATCGTGCACCGCCCGGCGCGCACGGGCAAAGGCGAACACACCATTACTGTGAACTTGCTGAACGCAACCAACGGCATCGATTGCAGCCGCGATATTCCATTGGAGTTTGGAGACGTCATTGAAGTGCCGGTGCGCGAATACGCGTTGAAAGAACCGCACATTGGTCTCACGGACGGACAACGGTCGTCCGCAGCGGAGTGCCTGAAAGCGGAGGTTCAAGTCACCGTGCGCGATCAGAGCCGGACGATCAAAC
>CAMLLE010000100.1 GCA_946480555.1 uncultured Verrucomicrobia subdivision 3 bacterium | reverse complement strand
CCGCCTCCGAACGGCGCTCCCTATGCTCCGTCCAATCTGACCGCAACCGGCGGCACCAATCAGGTCACCTTGTCGTGGGCGGCGGGCAGCGGAGCGACCAGCTACAATCTTCATCGTGCGACGACGAGCGGTGGCGGGAGCAAGATCGCTCCGGTGGTCACCGGCATCACCGGCACGTCTTATACGAACACCGGCCTCGCCAATGGCACGACCTATTACTATCAGGTCGTCGCCGTCAATGGCTCTGGGATATCCGGATATTCGCCCGAAACCAAAACCACGACCTACGTCGATCCGAGCATTCCGATCCTGGTCAATCTCGCTGGCGCCGCGCCCGTTCCCGGTCCCAATGACATTTCGCAGTTGAGCACCGCCGGCAGCACAACCTGGCCCGATGGGCTGAATTACTTCACCGACAACGGCGCGCCCGCCGGTCAAACCTTTACCACTCCCGCCCAGGCGATGAATCTCGTGTCGGTCGCCATCAAGACTGCCGGACTGAACAACGGCGGCGGCTACGGCTCGGTCGCAAGCACGCCCACGCTTTACCTGCGGATTTATTCGATGAGCGGCAACACGGCGACGCTGCTCAAGACGTTCAGCGCGCCCAATCCCGGTTACACCGACGGCGCGTGGCTGGGCTGGAGCAACATCAGCGTTGCCCTGTCCCCCAGCCAGACCTACGCGTTTTCTTTCGGCAACAAACCGACTGCCGGCGGGTGGGCCGCGCTGTCGGTGGCGGGGGCGAACACCTACACCGGCGGCGAAATCGCGCTCATCCCCATCAGCGGCGGCGGGATTACCACGGGCGGCAGCCACAATTTCGATGCGACGTTCGTGCTGGGATTGGTGAGCAGCAACACACCGCCCGCACTCGCCGCGATCACCAATCGTACTGTGAACGTCGGCCAGACCGTCGCATTCAGCGCCAGCGCGACGGACACGGATACGCCGTCGCAGACGCTGACCTTCGCGCTGCTCGCCGGCGCGACGAATGCGACCTTCAATACCAACAGCGGCGCGTTCTCCTTCCGTCCGCACGTCGGGCAGGCAAATTGGACGAACAACTTCACGCTGAAAGTTTCCGACAACGGCACGCCCAGCTTGAGCGCCACGCAGAGTTTTGCGGTTATTGTGAACCCGGTTTCGGCGCCAAACGTTAGCAATGTTTCCGTCGCAGGTGGACAATTCAGCCTCAGCGTCAGCGGCCAGAGCGGGCCGGATTACGCGATCGAGACTTCGACCAATCTCACGCAGTGGAGCACGGCGACAATCACCAATTCGCCCGCGCTGCCGTTTGCCTGGGTGGATACGAACTCGGCCGGGCCGATGCGGTTCTACCGCGTCAAACTCGGTCCGCCGCTGCCGTGAGCGGAACGATGCAGTTAAAGATGGGAGGGAGCGGCAGCTCCGCCCCATATTCCGCATCAAAGGTGCGCTTCGACTGCAAGGGAACGACGCTTCGTTAGTTGGATGTTGGTTGTTATTATGAAGAGCAAAACGTTGGCAGCATTGGTTCTCGTGGCAGGCAACTGCATTGCCCTGGCCCAGACAAATCAATCGGCGGACGATTGGAAGCCGTCGCCGTCCAACATGCCGGGCCAGGAGTTCCCTCAGGTGAACTCAGAGGGCCGCGTCCGCGCCCGGCTGCGCGCGCCCGACGCCAGAAATGTCCAACTAAACATCAGCGGGAAAACTTTCCCGATGACGATGGATACGAACGGCGTGTGGATGGGCGACTCGACGCCGCAAGACGCGGGCAATCACTATTACGGCCTCGTCGTGGACGGCGCGGAAGTGCCCGATCCCAACGGCTCGTTCATCTACGGTTCGGGCGCATGGCGTAATCAAATCGAGATTCCTGCCGAGGATCAGGATTTCTACGCGCTGAAAAATGTGACACATGGCCAGGTGCGCGAGATTCTTTATTTTGGCAAAAGCAGCAACGCGCATCGCCGCAGCTTTGTTTACACGCCGCCGGATTATGACAAAGACCCGAGCAAGCGTTATCCCGTGCTCTACTTGCTGCACGGCTACAGCGAGAACGAAACGGGCTGGAGTCGTCAGGGCTGCGCCGGATTGATCATGGACAATTTGATCGCCGAAGGAAAAAGCAGGCCGTTCATCATCGTGATGGAGAATGGCGGCGCGTCCACGCAGCCAAACCGGACACTGCGCGGCGGATCGTCCGGCGGCGGGCGGCCCAGGTTCGATTTCAGCGACTTCGAACGCGCGCTGCTGGAGGATGTGATTCCTTTCGTTGACGCGAATTTTCGCACTATTCCCGATCAAGCGCATCGCGCACTGGCCGGTCTCTCGATGGGCGGCATGCAGACGCGCGCCATTGCGTTGAGGCACCTCGACACGTTCTCGCACATTGGCGTTTTCAGCGGCGGCAGCATCACGACGAACGACATTGCTGACATGGATGTGTTCAAGCAGAAGGTTGAACTTGTCTTCCTCAGCCACGGCGGTCGCGAGGGCGGCGCGGATGGCAAGAAGCATGCAGCCGCGCTGAAGGACGCAGGCATCAACGCCGTCTATTACGCGTCGCCGGACACGGCGCACGAGTGGCAAACCTGGCGTCGCAGCCTGCATGAATTCGCGCCGTTGGCGTTCAAAGATCAATGATGAAGCAGCGCGCGAAGTGGTGGCCAGTTGAGTAAGTCCGCGAGGTTTTGGAGTGCGGCGGCCCTCCGCCGCGTTCCCATCGCGAGCCTGCGGTGCAAAAGCGGCAGGGGGCTGCCGCAGTCCAAGACGCTGGCGCGTGATTGATGCGCCGTATGTCCCGGAGCGCGACTGTGTGCAAAGCACCAGTCGCAGCGGCTTCGCCAGCACGGGTCGTGGGGGACATTTGAAGGCGGCTTGAAGTTCGGACGTTGCTGCGGCTGGTCTGCGACACAGCCGCGCTCCGCGATGCGCGGCACAATTTGAAAGAATGTTAAATCGAATGAAACTGATCGTGTCAGCCCTGGCGCTGTTCGCCGCATTTTCCTGCGGCGCACAACCGTATTTCGTCGCGCCAGCGGGCAACGACGCCAATTCCGGCACGATCGAGAAACCCTTCGCCACCTTGCAACGCGCGCAACAGGCGGTGCGTCAGAAACACGCCGAAGTTTTCCTGCGTGGCGGCACCTATTATCTGCCCGCGCCGCTCGTGTTTACTGCTGCCGATTCGGGCACGAAGGACGCGCCGGTGGTTCTTCAAAACTATAAAGATGAAACGCCGGTTATCAGTGGTGGTATCCGGCTCGACAATCTGAACTGGCAGCCGTTCACGAATGGAATTCTTCGGGCCCAAGTCCCCGCCGATTTGCAGACGGAGGAAATCTTCATCGACGGCGAGCGGCAGATTCTCGCGCGTTACCCGAACTTCGATCCCAAGGCGAAATACTTCGACGGCTTTGCCCGCGACGCGATTTCCAAAGCACGTGCCGCGCGCTGGGCTGATCCGACCGGCGGCTACTACCACGCGATGCATCCGGCGTTCTGGGGCGATTTCACCTGGCGCATCACCGGTAAGAACACCAATGGCGAGCCCACGCTCGAAGGCGGCTGGCAGAACAATCGCGGCGCGGCGGCGCATCGGGATGTTCGCTTCGTGGAAAACATCTTCGAGGAACTCGACGCGCCCGGTGAATGGTTTCTTAACCGGCAGACGCACACGCTCTATTTTTATCCGCCCGCTGGACTGGATCTGAAAACCGCCGTCGTCGAAGCCACGCGGCTGCGGACGCTCGTCGAGTTTCGCGGTGGCCAAACCAATCCCGTGAAATGGATCACGCTGCGCGGCCTGACTTTCCGCCACGCGGAACGCACGGTGATGGACAATCGCGAGCCAATGCTGCGCTCGGACTGGACGATCTATCGCGGCGGCGCGGTCCTCTACAACGGCGCGGAGGATTGTTCGCTGGAAGACAGCTTCATTGATCAGGTCGGCGGCAACGCGGTTTTCGTCAACAACTACAACCGCCGCATCACGATTCGCGGCACGCAGATCGCCAAGGCGGGCGCGAGTGGAATCTGTTTTGTCGGCGATCCGAAAGCCGCGCGCAGTCCCACGTTCAATTACCATCACGTCCAAGACCTTGATAAGATTGATCGCACGCCCGGGCCGCAGAGCGACAATTATCCGGCCGGTTGCCTCGTTGAGGATTGCCTGATTTACCGCACCGGCCGCGTGGAGAAGCAGACCGCCGGCCTGGAGATTGACCTCGCGCAGAGCATCACCGTGCGGCACTGCTCGATCTACGACATGCCGCGCGCGGGCATCAACATCGGGGACGGCTGCTGGGGCGGGCACGTCATCGAGTTCTGCGACGTTTTCGACACCGTGAAGGAAACCGGCGATCACGGCTCGTTCAACTCATGGGGACGCGATCGGTTCTGGCGGCCCAACATTGGCGAAGTCAACGCGTGGGTGAAGCAAGTGCCCGAATTGCCACTGCTTGACGTGGTGAAACCCATCGTGCTCGCGAACAACCGCTGGCGCTGCGATCACGGCTGGGACATTGACCTCGACGACGGTTCTTCCAATTACATCATCACGAACAATCTTTGTCTGCGCGGCGGCATCAAGAATCGCGAGGGCTTCAAGCGTGTCGTCGAAAACAACGTCCTGGTGGACAACGGCTATCATCCGCATGTCTGGTATGACGAGTGCGGCGACAGTTTCCGGCGCAACATCGTCTGGACCGATTACCAGCCGGCAAACATGCATCGTCCGCCTTGGGGCGCGGACATGAATTTCAACCTCGTCCACAGATCCGGTGCGACAAACGCAATGCAGGCAAAGCGGTTGCAGGAACAAAGCGGACGCGACGAAAACTCAATAGTGGCTGACGCGCAGTTCATTGATCCGGCAAACGGCGATTATCGCGTGAAGGACGGCTCGCCGGCGCTCGCACTCGGATTCAGGAATTTTCCGATGAACCAGTTCGGCGTACGGAAACCGGAACTCAAAGCCATCGCCCGCACGCCGGAGCTGCCGCAGGCGAAAAATTCAGTGGTCGCATCCACCGCGCGCGACATCACGCCGGCGAAGTGGCTTGATGCAACCGTGCGCAACATCCGCGACGAAGGCGAAATGTCCGCGTTTGGCCTGCCTGACGTGACGGGCGTGCTGGTGCTGGAGGTTCCCGCCGATTCAGCGCTGGCCAAAGCGGGGCTGCGAAAGAATGACGTGATCCTTTCAGTGAATGGCGAGAAGACGGATGATATCGCTGCTTTTCTTCGGCAGACGACGGTGACTCCGTCCAACAAACCAATAAAGGTCGGACTGTCCCGCGACCAGAAGGAAACGATGATCGGGGTGGTGCGATGAGCGTTCGCTTTTCTTGCAGCGCGGCTGCGTGCGAAACACCAGCCGCTGCGGCCTCCCCAGCATGGATGGGTTGGAACATTTGGAACGTCCGGATGTTTGGCCATTGCTGCGGCTGGTCCTATCGGACACACCCGCGCTCCGCAACTTTAGGCGCGCGGCGTTTACGCCGCTTCGACTCACGAAAGTCTGATGGTCTGGAGATTTTCAACGTTGCCTGCGCTGCATCGGTGAAGCGACCTGAAGGTCGCGCTCCTTCCAGATGGATGACTGTTTTCCCTTCGCAGATTTTTGAAGAATGAAAAGGCTTAGCTTCGCACTTGCTCGTGATTGGATCATTTGCGCGTGTGCCGCGTACTTCGCGGTCAACGCTTCCGCCGCCGGCACGCCGCGTCTCGTTCAGTCGCTGGACGACAACTGGCGCTTCCAATTTGGCATCACACAGGAAGCGATCGCGCCCGAGTTCAACGACAGCGCGTGGCGCGTAGTAGATGTGCCGCACGATTACGCCGTCGAAGGCACGGTGCAAAAGGACAACCCGTTTCCCGATGCGACCATCGGTCGAGATGCCAGTTGGTACACCATGCACGGATTTCTTCCCGTGCAGGCGGCGATGTATCGCAAGACGCTCGCCATTCCCGCCGAGGCGAAAGGCAAACGACTCTGGCTGGAGTTCGATGGCGTGTTCAGCAACAGCCGTTACTGGGTCAACGGGCGCGAAGTCGGCAGCCAATACAGCGGCTACACGCGGTCGTGCTTTGATATCACGGACGCGGCGGTCTGCGGCGGCACGAACATCCTGACCGTGCAGGTTGATCCGCGCTACGACGGCTGGTGGTATGAGGGCGGCGGCATTTACCGGCATGTGCGGCTGGTGACGGTTGATCCGGTTCACGTCGCGCCCGACGGCGTGTTTGTTGTGCCGACCGTGGCCGATCCGGGTGATGGCGTGCGGGCCGACGCCATGGTGTCCGTAAACACCGAGGTGAATAACGCCGGGGCAGCCGCTGCCAGCGCGACGGTGTTGAGTGAAGTTCTGGATGGCAAAGGCAAAGTGGTCGCGAGCTCCAAAGCGGAACAGGAGATTCCCGCCAACAACGCCGCAAAGATCGCGCAGCAGCTTGCGTTGTCCAAAGCCAGCCTCTGGTCCGTGGATAATCCGTACCTCTATCAGCTCCGCACCACCATCAGCGTCGGCGGCAAGACGGTGGATCAACTCACGACGAAATTCGGCGTTCGGGAGGCGCGGTTCGATGTGAAGCACGGATTCGTGCTCAACGGCAAAAAGTTCAAGCTTCAAGGCGTGAACATTCACCAGGACCACGCGGGCGTTGGTGTCGCTGTGCCCGACCGTCTGTTCACGTGGAAGCTGGAGCGATTGAAGGAAATGGGCTGCAACGCGATTCGCACCTCGCACAATCCGGTCACGCCGTTCCTGCTCGATGAATGCGATCGTCTGGGATTTCTCGTCGTCGCCGAGAACCGCCATCTCGGCGACACCTACATGGATCAGGCGACCACGAATGTTGTCGCCGTCGAACATCGCGACCTCAGCGCGCTGGTGCGGCGCGATCGCAATCATCCCAGCATCATCCTGTGGTCGCTGTGCAACGAGCAATGGATTCAAGGCACGCCGCAAGCCGCCGCGATGATCCGCGCGATGAAGCAGCGCGTCCGCGAACTTGATCCGACGCGCCCCATCACCGCCGCGATGAATGGCGGCCTGGACAGCGCGATGGGCATGGCGAAGGAACTGGATGTGATTGGCGTCAACTATCACCCGTGGCTTTACGACAGCGTTCGCAAGCTGTTTCCCGACAAGCCGATCTTCGCCTCCGAAACCGGCAGTGAAGTCGGCACGCGCGGCGTTTACGCAACGGAACGCTGGGGTGAACTCACAGGCGATCGCCCGCGCGGCCATGTTGCGGCTTACAGCTTCAACGCGCTTTCGCCCGGGCAACCCGCCGTGAAATCATGGCCGCCGGTTGTCGCGCGCGACTTTTTCGGCGGCGGATTCGTGTGGTCGGGCTTCGACTACAAAGGTGAGCCGCGGCCATTGGACTGGCCGAGTGTCACAGCGCAGTTCGGTTTCATGGACCTCTGCGGATTTCCGAAGGACGGCTATTACTACTACAAGGCGGCGTGGCTGAACGAACCGGTGCTGCATGTGTTCCCGCACTGGAATTGGTCCGGCCGGGAAGGCCAGGAAATTTCCGTCTGGGTCTATGGCAACTGCGAGGAGGTGGAGTTGTTTCTGAACGGCGAATCGCTCGGAAAGAAAAGCCTCGCGCCGTATGCACATCTGGAATGGAAGGTGAAATACGCGCCGGGCAAGCTCGTCGCCAAAGGCACTCGCAAAGGCAAAACCATCAAAGCGGTGCGTGAAACGACGGGCGAACCCGCCGCGATTCGCCTCATCGCGGACCGCTCCAAGCTCGCCGCGGATAATGCCGATCTCTCGGTCGTGAACGTGGAAGTGGTGGACGCGCAGGGACGCGTCGTGCCGACGGCGAGCAACAAGATTACCTTCGCCCTGAGCGGTCCGGGCAAATTGATCGGCGTCGGCAACGGCGATCCGAGCTGCCACGAACCGGACAAGGCCAGCGACCGTTCGGCGTTCAATGGTCTCGCGCAGGCGCTCGTGCAGACAACGCATGAGGAAGGAAGAATCCGGCTCACAGCCGAATCGCCCGGCTTGAAGAGCGCGAGCGTTGTTTTGCGCGCAGCCCGGACTCGCGCGGCGCGGTAAAATCGCGAACGGCAGAAACCTTGACGATCTGAGCGACGACTTTCTCGTATGAATGTGAGAACTCCTGCTGACGAAACAGCATTCAGACTCCCGGAAGCGCGGTTGCGCCAAGGGGGCAAGACCCTCAAACCATCTTTACCAACGTTCGCCGTCCAGACGGCGCGGCAATGATCCCTGCACAAATGAAGAATTCATTATTACAGCAACCCATGAACAGAAACCTTTTCTCCAGCCTGCTGCTTTTGCTGTCGTTGAGCGTCGTTTGCGCCGCTCCAGTAAAAGCTCCCGCTCCGTATGGACCGGTCCCCTCGGAAAACCAGATGCGCTGGCACGAGATGGAGTATTACGCCTTCATCCATTTCGGACTGAACACTTACACCGATCAGTCTTGGGGCTTTGGCAACGAGAAGATCAG
>CAMLLE010000099.1 GCA_946480555.1 uncultured Verrucomicrobia subdivision 3 bacterium | reverse complement strand
TCATGTTCCGGCGGCAAAGACTCATCGCCGATGATGCGGTTCGCCAGCAGCGTCGTGACCGCGATCTCAAGATCGTTCGTGCCAGCTGCGGCTGCGCTGGTGATTTCCAATCGATACGGAGGACGCCATGCCGTTCCGCAATTCCGTCCGTTCAACCGCACTTGGGCAATCACTGCCACGCGTCCGAGATCGAGCCAAAGCCGCTGCCCATTTCCAAACGCGTTTGTCTCGAGAGAGAACTGGTTGCGATAAATCGCGGTGCCGCCAAAGAACCGCACATTCGGATGATCGTGGATTTGCAGCGGCTGGAGCTGCGTGAAGGTCAGCGCATCCGGAACGCCGGCGTTGGTCGGGAAGGAAACGGTCCAAGGTGATTCGATCTGAATCGAAGCGGGAATTGAATCGACCGACAGCTTTTCGCCGCCGCTCAATTCATACACGCCGGGCTGCCAGACTTCTGCCATCGTTCTGCCATTCTTGACAGACACCTCGATGGGAGTGGCCAGCCGGGGTGCCGCCAAACCGCGCTGATGCAAATCCGCCACCTGCGTTTCACTTAACGCTTCGCGATGAAATTCCAACCCGGCGATATCGCCGTCAAAGTAGTAAACGATTCGTCGTTCCGGTGGCCGGAAACCCGCGGCTGGATGAACCGTGCTGCCGGATGCAACGCCATCGCCCAACTTCGCCCCATTCACGAACAGTGCCGGCTTGCCACTGCGCCAGACGACCGCAAGGTGTGTCCAGCCCGAGAGATTGGTTCGGTTGACCAGCGTTGCGATCAATCGGTCGCCGACGCGTTCGGCCACGATGATTCCATTTCGCCCGGCGGCAATCCCGGCCGCCGAATGGTTCTCGCCCAGCAACCGGCTGGTCGGCGGAACTGGAATGACCCAGCTCTTTCCGTTCTCAGCGATGTTCCCGCCTTCGCTTGGAAAGGCCATCATGTCGGTATCGGGCTTGATCCAGGCGCTGACGCTGAAGTCGTTCGTCCACGCGGCCGCAGCGGATGCGGACTGGGTTGAGTTTGAGCCGCCTTCCGTGGAATCGAGGCGCACGCCATTGCGCGTGATCCATGACGCAGCGGAACCGGATGGCGGCTGGCGGAAAACAACGAAAACGGACTCCGCCGGTTTCAATTCCAACGTGACGTGTGTTCGCTGCTCACGCGCTTCATAAACCGCGACGGATCTGATTTCGCCCGTTTCCGGAAACCAGACTTCCGGCTGCCGGTTTTCCACGCCGAATAAACAGGTCACCCGCTCCATTCGCCGCTGCCGATTCGCAACGAAGTAAACGTCGGCATCGCCGACCTTCCGATGATTCCAAACCAGCGCCGCGTCCGGCCGCTCGCCAGAATATTCGAACGCCTTCGCCACCTTCTCGCGGCGCAACACTTCAGCCAGGTTCGTCGTGGAGTAAACGCGCCCGCTGCCGGCTGCAACCGGCGACGCATCGCCAGTCCAAAGCGACGAAGCTATGTTTTCAAACTCCGTCGCGCCATCGAATGTGTCGCGCAATGCCGGTGAAAACTGCGGCTTGAATCCGGCCAGCACTGCACCATTTGTCACCAGCGTTTGAAGCTTCCGCAGCACCGGAAGCGTCACTGCCTTCAAGTCGGGAGGCAGCGCGAGCAGGCGATACTCATTTTCCCCACGCAACCGGATACGGCCATTTTCCACGCTCGCGGCGTCCAGCAGTGTTTCGGCATCGACCACATCAAACTGAAAACCTTCGGGCAGATCGGGAACGATTCGTTTGGAAATCTGCGGCGAACCTTCGCCTGCAAAGTAGAGCACGTCTGCGGCGTAATGGCCCTGGCGCAGCAGGAACTGGCAACGCGCCAGATAGTCGAGCCACGGTTTCGATTGCTCGAACCAGCTGTTGTTGCGATCGAAGTTGAACCCCCACGGCCCCATTGTCATGCCCGGCACCGCGCTCGGATGCGGCTGATGCGCGTAGCGGTGGAAGTACATCTGATTCAACCCAAGCGAGAACGCGAGATCGCCGGTGGCCTTCAGCCCAAAGGGGTAATCCATGAAGCGGCTTTGCTCGATCGTGGCGGTGAATGCTTCCGCGGCGACAATAGCCCGACCTTGAATGTGCGCCGCTGACGCGGCCAGACGCACGCTCATCATGTCGTCCCAAGGGAAGTGCGCCCAAAACTCGCCCATCGGCCCATCCACGCGGCCGGCGATCTGGAGTTCGTCATACGCGCCCGGGCCCGCGCCATACGGTTCCGCCAAGAGACGCAGCCCGTGGCGATTCGCCAGCGCTCGCAGTTCGCCGTAGTAACAGTCAGCGACCAGTTGCGCGTGGGTGCGGCGCAAATCCCAAAGGAACTTCTCGGATGTCTCTGCATCCTGGACCACGCGCCCGGTCATGGCGGGCAGGAATTTCACCAGCTCGTAACCGTTCACCTCGTGAAATGCATTTTCAAAACCGGCCGTCCAGTTCTGCACGCCGACTTCATAGCTGTCCACTTCCAGTTCGGTGAAGGATTTGCCTGCGAGCGGCCCAAGTGCCCGCAGCAGCGGGGAGATGCCGTGCTCGAAATGAAACGCCGTGGCGCGCCGGCTCATCTTGTTCACTTCCAAACCGACACCCGCATCCGGCGCGGCAATATTGTCCTGCCCGCGTGAAGTGTGACCGAAGCGCAGCACGGTCCAGCTGCCGGTGGGAGCGTTCCACAACAACCGGCCGTTCGCATCCATGTTGCTCGTGAGGTCGATGATTTGATCGGCTCGGATGGCACATTCAGAATCGACGTGGTTCGTCTGCGTTTCCCAACGCGCGGGGCGAAATACGTAATTCGCTTTGAAGTTCCAATCGGGAAGGCGCGGCGCCGCGTGCAGTTCGATTTCAGAGACACCGCGGGTTCTGGCTGGAACAACTCGAAACAACCGCGCACGCACCGGTTTGAAGCTGGCGACAAGCGATGCGTCCTCGATGGCGCGAGGACTTGCGGGCGCGAGCTTCGCCACAGTCGTGAAGTTCGTCCCATCGTCGCTGGATTCAAGCGTGAAGCCCACCGTCGCGCCGCCGGAGGTGTATTGAACCGTGACTGCGCGCGCGTTGAATGGCTCGGCAAATTCCAGAATGAGCGGATTGTCCGGCGTGACTTGCACTGTCGTGACCAGGTCCCCGTCGGTGAGAACCCGCTTATCGACGGTGCCGCGGGCGTTGCGAATGGTGCCCACCAGATCAGCAAAGGATTCTTCTTCACCCGGCAGCGTGGGAAAGGCGAGGACACGAATGTCGCGGTAGAAATCCAGCCGGGTGAAGGGCTGTTGCAGCACAAGGTCAACTGCGCCGCCGCGCACACGCGTCTCGCTCCAGACAAGCCGTTGCATGCTCATCTCCGGCGTGATCCATGGGCCGCCGCTGCTCGACCAGCCGGGGCAATTGTGCATGCCAATTTCCAGCCCGAGCCGGTCCGCCTCGCGCGCGGCGTGAACCATCAAATCGATCCATGGTTGCCGACCGTAGTCAACCGGCCCTTCCGGGATGAATTCGCCGATGTTGAAAATCATCGCGCCGCCGAGGCCAACGCGTTGCATGGCTTCCAAGTCCAAAGTGATGCCGCCCGGAGTGACGTTCCCATTCATCCACATCCAGAGCGTGCGCGGCTTTGCGGAAGGGGGCGGTTGTTGAAATCCCGTTTCGAGGTCGGCTGCAAGAAGTCCCAGCGGCGTCGTGAGGACGACGGCAACGAAGCGCCGAAGGAAGTGGCTGAACTTGCTCATTTGGAGAACCAACCCCCGGTGGCGAGGGGCAGGACACCTTCAGTCCTTCGCGGCGAATAGGCAAGACTGCAGTGAACTTCCACTCAGCTGGAAAACGTTCAACTTTGAACGCCCAACCATCGTTGAAAGTCGAGCGTTCGCGGTCGCACGTTAAGCCCCGCCCCCCGGTTCGCAAAACCGACCTTGCTTGTGCTCACGGCGCATTGCTCTTTTCCGACTGGAACGCGTTCACGAACACAGCCGTCTTCTCCAGCGCCTTCTTATGTTCGGGTTCCATCTCCCAATGCGAAAGGTCGTCACCGAGTTGAGCGATCATCCCCGAAACATTTAATCGCTGTCCCGGCTGAAGATTGGGAATCAACTCCTTCAAGCGCACCACCACGCCGGTGTCCGAGCTCGTGCCAACCAGAACGTATTGCGAATTGAACACACGCTGCACCGGGACGTTGCTCCATTGTACCTGCTGGCCGATCAGGGCAACTGGATTCGCCTGCTGCAAGATTTCCTCCGGTGTGCCAAGCGGAGGGCGGTCGATGTTCATCGCCGCACCAGTGGCTGGAGCTATGCCCCGGCCGTCAGAGGAACCTTCCCTGGCATTTTGTCCCTGCATTCCTTGGGCTGGGCCAGGCCGGCGATCCGGCGAGTTCTCCGCTTTCTCCATGCACCCGCTGCCAAGTGCGAGCGCCACGGAAAGCAGCGTGAAACCAAGTCGCGTCCGTTTAAGTCTGAACATGCATCAACATGCGCCCGGACCCATCGCGGGAAAAGTTTTGTGCGCTGGGGAATTCTCCCCGGCGGCCGTTGCACGGAGCCTGAACGTGGTGTATCTAGCGCCGTCCACCGAATTGATATGAAGACCGTTTTGCTTGCTCTCGCCTGCCTCACCGTCGTTCTCCGCTCCAGCGCCGCTGACACGCCGCGCGGCACAGTCCTCGAGTTGCATTCCTGCGAGCTCTACGCCGGAGGCTGCACCGTCTCGGCGGAAGCCACTCAAGCCGGCCGCTACCTGCTCCGC
Source organism: uncultured Verrucomicrobia subdivision 3 bacterium (assembly GCA_946480555.1). The sequence goes on along the minus strand of CAMLLE010000099.1, from coordinate 3,773 downwards.
GTCTGGGATTTCGCCGGCGGAAAAGCGAGCGGGGCTGAGTTGAAAGGGCTGCAAGTAGCCGTGCTGCAATCTTCGCCGGACAATCTCGCCAGCCCAATCAGCCGGACGGGCGACGCCGTCGTTTACCTGCCGCAAGCGGCGAACGAAGCGCAGCGCGCGGCGTTGCTGAATTGGGTGCAGTCACGGCCTGATTTCAAGCCGGCGCGCACGTTTGTGAAAACGGATTCGCTGCAGTTCACGAAGTCGGCGAACACCGTTTCCGTCAGCATCGGCAAACAGGTTTCGCTGCAAACCAAACCACTCGAAGCGTGCGACTCGCGGTCGTGCGGGGAAGAACTGTGGTACGAACCACGGTCGGCCACTGAGGTTTTCACCGTCGCCGTCAATCGCGCCTCAATGGTTTCCGAACCGCTGCTGAAGCTCGACTGGAAAGATTCCGGTCAACGCAGCGTGTTCCTCGGTCGCTTCGGCGAAAGCTCCGGCCAGCGTGAAATCTTCGTATCGATGAACGAAGTCTGCGGCGGCTGGCTTTAAGTCAAGACACCAGCAGCGTATTTCCGATCTGCGAAGTGGTTTCGCGGACCCACGCCTCGCAAGGCAAGTCGTTTCCCCGGCCCGATCACGCTCCGTTTTTCAGCAGGTCCAGCTGCCATTTCATCAAATCCCCTGCGTGCTGATCCCAGCTTCGCGCCAGGTCGCTCAAGGTCGCGCGACTTGCGATCAGCGTTGGATCGATCCCGAGTTCCGCCGCTTTTGCGTCGCGGTGCCTTTGCAGTTCAAGAAAGCGTTTGCGTTCCGCCTCATTCGGACGATGGCTGCGATGTTCCAGAAGGCGTGGCAGTTTGTCCGAGGGAACTTCACGGCCCATGGCAATGGCTTTCTTCAAACCAGCGCGGCGCCTCTCTGAAAGATGCTTCGGAAAAAGCGATTGAACCTCGTTCTTCATCGCTGCGGCTGCGGCAATCGCCACCAGGGTTTCATGGCTGAGCACAAAGAATGGAGGACGATTCGCCGAAATCGCTTCCTCCTCGCGCCATTTCCAGAGTTCGCGCAAAACCGCCAGTCCCGGCCGGCCCAGCGCATGGCTGCCTTTGATGCGCCAGACAAGGTCGTGCTCCACTTCCCGCGGCTGCGTGCAATCGCGAATCAGGCAGACGCAGGATTCCTGATGCCAGCTGAGCCGCCCGACTTTTTCCAGTTCGCTGCGCAGCTTGTTCTCGAGCGCGCGCAGGTAATGCGTGTCGTTGCGCGCGTATTTCTCCATTCGCTCCGTGAGCGGCCGGATGGCCCAATTCGCCTTCTGCGGGCCCTTTTCGAGTTTCACGCCGAGGAACTTCTCCACCAGGCTGCTGTAGCCAAACTGCCGTTCACCAAGCAGGCGCGCCGCCAGCATCGTGTCGAAAATCGCCGTGGGCACGAACTCGTGGTGCTTCAGCAACAACCGCAAATCGTAATCCGCGCCGTGCATGATCAACTCATGCCCGGTCAACGCATCAAGCAGCGGATCCAGGTTGATCTCCGCGAGCGGGTCGATCAGGAAATCGCCGTCCCGCGTGCTGATCTGGATCAGGCAAACTTTCTCAGGGTATGCGTGGAGGCTGTCCGCCTCGGTATCCACCGCCACCCAGGTCGCAGACTTCACCGTCACCAGGAAGTCAGCGAGCTTTTGTTCCGTATCAATCACCCGGGAAATATAGAAGCGGTGACCGGCACGTGCCAAGTGCCAGCACCATCCGAGCAGCAATTCGCATTTTAACCGGCGCGCGGCGTTCACGCCGCTTCAATGCTCCTGCAGATTGGGCGTTTTGATGCCGAAGCGGCAATGAATGCCGCGCTCCACGGAGTAAAATGAGAATTGCTGCCATCCGAGGAATCTTAATCTGAATCGTAATCTTGATTCTTAATCTCAACCGTCTCTCTTCCATCGCGGTCGTCGGCTGTCGGCGGCGAGATTGAGATCAAGATTAAGAATTACGATTAAGATTCAGGAGGGGGTCATTTCCGCAGCCGGAAGTAGCATTGGGCTTCGGCGTGGCTGACCAAGAGCGGACTGACTGCCCCATGAACATCCACAAACGGCCCGGAAACGTTCGTGGAACACTGCAGCACGAAGCCAGCGTCCCATTGGAGGCGAAGTCCTTCACTCGTGAAGGTTGTTTCAAGATACGGACCAGGTGCCAGTTCGCCGCTGGCCAGGATTCGCGCGGGATAAACTCCCAGCGGACAGCCAGCTGGATCCTTGAAGAAAATCTGCCCCAACTGCTGCGGCGAAAGGCTACTGTTGTTCGGACCGAAGCCAACCTGTTGCGATCCTCCACCGCGCAACGAACCGTTCCAGTTTTCAATGATGAGCCTCGCGCCGGAATTCCAATTCAGCCCCGCACTGTTCGCAAACCACAGCTTCGCATTGGCACCGAGTTTGAGCCGCGATTCGCCTGCGCCGAGCTGAAGCGCTCCGATCCGCAGTTCGCCCGCGAACGCTTCCCAGGTTGCGCTTTCCAGACGGACGATGCCGGTATGAATCAACGTTCCGTTCTCATGCCGGAATGTTCCGCGTTGAATCAAAATATCCGCGACGTTCAGCCCGCCGCCGGTGAACGCGTAAGCAGGTTGATTCCAGTCATCGCCAATGATGCCAAGCGTCTCCGTCGTATGCGTCCCGCCCGAGTGGCGAATGCCGCCGAGCCAGGAGCCGTGAAGCGTCGTGCGCAGAGTGGTCAGACTCCCGCCACTCAGTTGAAAACTGCACTGCGCGTTGTGCGGGCCGATCAGAAACTCGACGGCTTCATTCGTTCCGCCAGTTTGGGTGAAGACGCCAACGGTGACTTGAATCGATTGGGCGCGGACGTTTCCCGCCGCGAGTGTATAGAACGCATAAGCGGTCCCACCGCCGCTGAACGTGTTGCCGCCTTCGAGTTGAAGCGCGCCTTGCACTCTGTGTGCGCCGCCCAGTTGATCGAACCTGCCGCGCGGGCCCACGTACGTTTCCGATGTTTCCAGCACGCCTTCGGAAAGCACAAAGGAATCCCCCGCGCTCGGCGGAGCCATGCCAAGCCGAAACGGCTCTTCGGATTGAGCCGAAGCTGCGATGCTCCAGCTGATCGCAAAAGTGAAAGTGGTGTTTTGAAGGAAGTTGAATGCGTTTTTCAGCGCCGGACGAAACATCAGAGTGGTCATAACTCGCTCGCTGGCGGCTCGCGAAACCCTCCGCGGACTCCGTCAGCGTGGCAGAGTATGCCGGTTCAAAAGGAGCGATGTCTCTGAGGTCTGAACCCTAACGGTTGAAGAAAATCGTGTCAGACAAACGCTGACAGCTTTGTAGGCGGGCCAGCGAAGCCCTGATGCGCGCGAGGCGAGCGGAGGCCCGACGCTAGGCGGATCGGGCTAGAAACTTCCGCCGCCATTCAGCACGGGACAGTTTGCCGCGCTGGTTTGCCGCCAGCGATTCCACGCGCCACCATTCGCGCGGCACCTGCCAGGCGGGAAGTTTCTCCAACGCAAACTGACGCAGGCTTTGTTCATCCACGTTCGATCCTGAGACAAAGCAGGCGACGACGATTTCCGCACGTTCGTCGTGATTCGCCGGCGCGCCAAATACAAGGCAATCGCGCACCCCCGGGTGCGTTCCCAAAACCTTCTCGATGCTCTCGGGCGAAACCTTGCGGCCAGCCACGTTGATCTGATCGCCCACGCGTCCCCGCAGATAAACCAGATCGAACGCAATTTCCGCGAGATCGCTGGTGCGGAACACGCCTGCGTCCAAAATCGGCTGC